>VBJD01000100.1 GCA_005887995.1 Chloroflexota bacterium | reverse complement strand
CGCGACCGGGGCCGGAGGCTTTCAATGCGTAGGCGTCGCCCTCGGGATGTCGGTGACCGCTCCGAACATCCAGATCGAGCGCCTGTACGGCAGCGATGACTACACGCTCCTCGACTACCTCGCGCCGGTGCTCATCGCGTTCTTCGCGTTCTTCTTCATCTTCTTGCTCTCGGCCGTCTCGTTCCTGCGCGAACGCACGAGCGGCACACTCGAGCGGCTCATGGCGACGCCACTGCGCCGCGGGGAGCTCGTCGTCGGCTACCTCGCGGGCTTCAGCATCTTCGCGCTGTTGCAGGCGGTCGTGATCATCGCCTTCACCGTCTTCGTGCTGAAGGTGCATTACACGGGCAACCTCGCGACGATCTTCATCGTCGAGGCGGTGATGGTCATCGGCGCCGTCTCGCTTGGCCTCCTCGTCTCGGCCGCGGCGCGCAACGAGCTGCAAGCAGTGCAGTTCGTGCCGATCGTCCTCCTGCCGCAGGTCTTTCTCTCCGGCCTGCTCATCCCCGTGCAGCAGTTACCCGACTACCTGCGTCCGATCTCCGCGGTGCTCCCGCTCACCTACGCGAACGAGGCGCTCAAGGCGGTGATGATCAAAGGCGCCGCGATCAGCGACACGCTCGTGCTGCGCGACCTCGGCGTGCTCGTGCTCTTCGGCGCGATCGTCGCAGCCGGCGCGATCGCCTCCATCCGTCGCGAGGTCGCCTGACGCGAGATCTCCCCTATCGAGGTGACCGCGCTTCCGCTACAGTGGCTCACGAGTGAAGTTTGAGAGCGGACCCTGCGGGGTCCGGGCGCCGGGAAGCGGCGCACGGATAATTGAGCAAGCATGTGGACCGCGCCAGTGGCGCGGTCTTTTTGTGTCTACGAAGAGAAGGAGGACGACCACGTGCCACGCCTATCGCTGATCCCACGTAAGAACATCTTCTTCACGCAGTTCAGCCAGCACGCGAAGAACGCGCTCGAATCGGCCGAGGCGCTTGACAAGCTCTTCTCCGATTTCACTGACGTCGAGAAGAAGGTCCGCGACATCCACGCGATCGAGCACTACGGCGACAAATTGACCCACGAGATCATGCGCGAACTCAACGAGACGTTCGTCACGCCGCTCGACCGCGAGGACATCGTCGGCCTCGCTTCGAAGATCGACGACGTGACCGACGTCGCCTACGACGTCGCCGAGCTGGTGCACCTGTACAAGGTGAAGACCGTCCGTCCTGCCGCCATGCGCCAGACGCGCACGCTCGTCTCCGCGGCGAGCGAGATGGTCACGATGATGGACGGGCTCCAGGCGCTCAAGGACCTCGAGCCCCACTGGATCAAGCTGCACACCTTCGAGAACGAGGGCGACCAGATCTTCCGTGAGGCGGTCGGCGAGCTCTTCGAGAAGGAACACGACGCGATCGAGATCATCAAGTGGAAGGACATCCACTCGCTCATCGAAGTGGCGCTCGACCGCTGCGAGGACGTCGCGAACATCGTCGAGACGATCAAGATCAAGCACTCGTAGGCAGAGGAGGGTCATCTTGGAGGGTGCGGTCGTCCTCGTCGTCCTGGTCGTCGTCCTTGGCGTCGTGTTCGAGTACGTCAACGGCTTCCACGACGCGGCAAACGCCATCGCGACGGTCGTCGCGACGCGCGTGCTCACCCCGCTTCAGGCCGTGGTCATGGCGGGCTCTCTCAATCTCGTCGGCGCGCTTTCGGGTGTCGCCGTCGCGAAGACCGTCGGCGCAGGCATCGTCGACTCGAAGATCGTGACGCAGGATCTGGTCGTCGCGGCGCTCGTAGCCGCGATCACCTGGGATCTCATCACTTGGTGGTTCGGGCTTCCGACGTCATCGAGCCACGCGCTCATCTTCTCGATCATCGGCGCGTCCGTTGCCATCCATGGCGTCGGCGTCGTGATCTTTGATGGACTGGGAAAGACATCCTTTGGCATCGTGTACTCGCCGACCCTCGCGCTCCTTGTCGGCTACCTGTTCATGCTCACGCTCTACTGGATCCTGCGAAACGCGTCGTGGGGCGGCGTGCAGCGCTTCTTCGGCAAGGCGCAGATCCTCTCGAGCGCATACATGGCATTCAGTCACGGTGGCAACGACGGCCAGAAGACGATGGGCGTCATCGCGCTTGCGCTCGCTGCATACGGCGGCGACTTCTTAGGGCTCGGCAAAGTCGGTCAGGGCACCGCGTTCTACATCCCGGACTGGGTGAAGGTCGTGTGTGCGATCTCGATCGGTATCGGCACGGCGACGGGTGGCTGGCGGATCATCAAGACGATGGGCCTGCGCATCACGACACTGACGCCGGTCCAAGGCTTCGCCGCGGAGACGACGGCGGGCACGGTCATCGAGATCGCAACCCGGTTCGGTATCCCGATCTCGACGACCCACGCCATCTCCGGCGCGATCCTCGGCGTCGGCGCGACGCGCCGCCTCTCGGCAGTGCGGTGGGGTATCGCCGGCCGCATCGTCACCGCGTGGGTGCTCACCATCCCCGGCTGCTTCGTCATGGGCTACGTGATCGCGGTCGTCTTCAGAGCGATCGGCGTCCATCCTTGAGCCGCGACTAAATCTCAACGATTCGACACCGCCTGATTCACCCCCGCGGGGGATGAAGTCCCTCCCTCGCCGTAGCGAAATACGCCTGACTCCGTTTGGTGGGATGCGCCGACTAACTCTCCGTTGGTGGGTGGGAACGCAGGGGGCAGATGGTCCGCAGGGTCACGGGCGCTCAAGAGTTCATGCCGGTCCGCTACTACGTCGCCGCGGTCGCGGTCCTCGGTGCGGCGGCGCTTCTCGTCAGCATCTCCACCATCCACCTCGAGCTCATCGATCCGCTCATGCTCGCCATCCTCCTCGGCCTTGCGGCGCTCACGCAGCGTCTGCCGGTGTTCCTCTTCCGCAGTTCGGCGATCTCAGTGTCTTTCGCCGCGGTCATCGCGAGCTACGTCCTCTACGGCACCGGGGTCGGCGTGTTCTGCGCGCTCGTTCAGGCGACAGTGAACGCCGTGACGCCGACGCGAAAGCCGCCGCTGAAGGTCGCCTTCAACACGGGCTCCTTTGCGGCATCCGCCTTCGTCGCGGGGGAGCTGTTCCGTCTCCTCGCGCCCGCCAGGGGTGACGTCGCCGCCACCTGCGCCGCGGTCACGCTCTCGGCCTTCGCCTATTTCCTCGTGAACACCGGGCTGACCGCGACGGTCATCGCCGTCTCGGAGCGCCGGAGCGTCTTCGCCGTATGGCGCGCGAACTACGCCTGGACGCCGGTGAACTTCCTCGCGACCGCCGTGCAGGGCGCGGCGCTCGCCCTCGCCAGCCAGGCCCTGGGGGTCTTCGGCGTGCTCGCGTTCACCCTGCCGCTGGGCGTCGCCTGGTACAGCTTCCGGCTGTACATGCACAAGTCCGGCGAGGTGCGCGCCCGCAACGCCGAGCTCGAGGCGGTGAACGACACGCTGAAGCGCACGAACGATCGCCTCGAGGAATCGCATCTGTCGGTCGTCGGCGCGCTCATCGGTGCGCTCGAGGCGAAAGGCAACGCGCGTGCGGTGCAGGCCGCGAAGACGATGACTCTCGCCGTCGCGGTCGCTGAGCGTCTCGGCTGCAGGGAGGATGAGGTCGCCGCGGTCAGGCTGGGCGCGCTCTTCCACGACATCGGCACGATCGGCGTGCCCGAGGCCGTGCTCCGTAAGCCGGGCACGCTCGACGAGAGCGAGTGGCGCGAGGTGAGGGCCCACGCGTCGATCGGGGCGAACCTTCTCGCGAACGTCCCGATGCTGGAGGCCGTGCGCCCGATCATCCTCGCGCACCACGAGCGCTTCGATGGCACCGGCTATCCTCGCGGGCTTCGCGAGGACGAGATCCCGCTTGAGGCGCAGGTCATCGCCGTCGCCGACGCGTTCATGGCCATGACCACCGACCGGCCCTATCGAGCCGCGATCCCCGGCAAGACCGCGCTCCGCGAGCTTCGCGCCAACGCCGGCACGCAGTTCAACCCGGTCGTCGTCGAGGCCTTCATCGCGGTCGTCGACCGACCCGCCCCGATCCAGGCTGCCGCCGGCCAGACGCAGCAGGTGTTCCAGCAGGCGCTCGAGGCGGTCCGCGTCCGCGCGCTCTAAACGTCGGAGGCGGCCTAGCGCAATTTGATGAGACCCGTATCGCGGCGGTCTCGATGCATCCACCCCTCCCCCCGCACGGGTGATGAATGCATCCCTCGACTGCGGCACAACACACCTGCGCGATGATGCGTTTGGGGGGGCTCCGAGGATTCCTTTCGGCGGTGCTCGCCGTTGCGCTCGTCGCGCCGGCGCTCGACACCGCGTGGACCTCTCGCACCCCGAGCGTCACTTCACTTGTTGACCCCTCCCTGCGCGCCGGCGAGGTCGCTCTCGTCCACACGACGACCGGCCACGCCGGCGCGCTCTCCACTTCTCTCGCGCAACTTGGCGCGACCGACCTCGAGACCGACGCGGCGGCCGACACGGTCGTCGCGCGCCTCTCCCCCGCCGCCCTCGACGCGATCCGCACCGACGCGCGAGTGACCGTCGCGACGAGCGATATCACAGTCGTCGCGAGCGGCGGCATCAGGGGCAACAAGGGCTTCGAGAAGGAGCGCCTCACCGATGTCGCGGCCTCCCTCACCGCGACGCGCGCGCCGTTCGCATGGCTGCGCACGACGGGCGAGGGTGTCGTCGTCGCGATCATGGACACGGGCATCGCCGATCACCCGGACCTGCGCGGCAAAGTGAGCGCGCGCCTCGACTTCGTCGGCGACGGCAACACGCTGCTCGACCCCGCAGGTCACGGGACGTTCATCGCCGGGCTCGTCGCCGCGAACGGGAGCGCTCGCGGCGTCGCGCCGGGCGCGAGCCTCGTGTCGCTCCGCGTCCTCGACGCGCAGGGCAACGGGAAGCTCTCCGGTGTCGTGAAGGCCTTCGATTGGCTGCTGCGCAACGGCAAGCGGCTCGGCGTGCGGGTCCTCAACGTGTCGTGGGGCGCGCCGCAGGCCACGAGCTATCACAAGGACCTGCTGTCGGCGCTCGTCGAGGCGGCGTGGTTCAGCGGCATCACCGTCGTCGTCGCGGTCGGCAACGACGGACCCGACGCGGGCACGGTGACGGCGCCGGCAACGGATCCGTTCGTCGTCTCGGTCGGCTCGTACAACGACATGGGCACGCTGTTGACGTCCGACGATGTCGCATCGACGTTCACCGCTCGCGGTCCCACGCTCGACGGCTTCGCGAAGCCTGACACGCTCGCGCCCGGCGAGCACGTCCTCGGACTGCGCGTGAGCGGTCTGGTCTACTCCGACGCGAGCGGCGCCCCGATCGGATCGACGACGGATCGCTACATCCACATGACCGGCACGTCCGCGTCGTCCGCATTCGTGACCGGCGTCGCGGCGCTCGTGAAGGCCGCGCGTCCTTCCGCGACCCCGAACGACGTCAAGGGCGCGATCGTCGCAAGCGGTCGTCAGGTGCAGGGCTCATCGGTCACGGCGGTCGACGCATTCAGCGCGCTCACGCGCAATGGCACCGCGAACGCCGGCCTCGTGCCGTCGCGTCTGCTCGCGAAGATCCTCACGACCGCGCATCAGTTGAACGTGAATGGCGTGTCGTGGGAGAACGTGAACTGGGACGTCGTGAGCTGGGATGGGGTCAGCTGGGAGACCGTCAGCTGGGAGACGGTGGCCTGGGAAACGATCAGTTGGGAGACGGTCGCATGGGAGACCGTGACTTGGGAGGGCGTGTCATGGGAAGACTCGGTGAGCGCGGAATGAATCGAGTGCAGCTCTATGTCCTCACCGTGGCGGCGGTCGGACTCGTGTCGGTGGCGCAAGCCTTCCGCACGCTCAGCTTCGACGGCATCGACCCGCTCATGCTCGCCATCCTCCTCGGCCTCGCCGCCCTCACCCAGCGCCTGCCGGTGTTCCTGTTCCGCAGCTCTGCGATCTCGGTGTCCTTCGCCGCGGTCATCGCGAGCTTCGTCCTGTACGGCACCGGGATCGGGGTGTTCTGCGCCCTCGTGCAGGCCGCGGTGAACGCGGTCACGCCCAAGCGCAAGCCCTTTGTGAAGGTCGCCTTCAATTCCGGATCCTTCGCGACGAGCGCCTTCATCGCGGGCGAGCTCTACCGCCTCCTCGCGCCGGCCAAAGGTGACGTCGCCACGACCTGCGCTGCGGTCGCGCTCTCGGCCTTCGCGTACTTCCTGGTGAACACCTTCCTCACCGCGGCGGTCATCGCGCTCTCGGAACGGCAGACGGTCTTGAAGGTCTGGCGCACGAATTACGCCTGGATGCCGGTGAACTTCCTCGCGACCGCCGCGCAGGGCGCGGCGCTCGCCCTCGCGTCGCAGGCCCTCGGGATCTTCGGGGTCCTCATCTTCACCCTGCCCCTTGGGGTCGCCTGGTACAGCTTCCGCCTGTACATGTCCAAGTCCAGCGAGGTGCGCGCCCGCAACGCCGAGCTCGAATCGGTGAACGACATGCTGAAGCGCACCAACGATCGCCTCGAGGAATCGCACCTCTCCGTCATCGGCGCGCTCGTCGGAGCGCTTGAGGCGAAGGAGAACGATCGCGCCAAGCAGGCTGCCCGCACCATGACGCTGGCGGTCGCTGTCGCCGAGCGGCTCGGCCTCTCGGAAGACGAGACCGCGCAGGTCAAGCTCGGCGCGCTGTTCCACGACATCGGCACGATCGGCGTGCCCGAGGCGGTGCTGCGCAAGCCGGGTGCGCTCGATGAGCGCGAGTGGCGCGAGGTGAGGGCGCACACGACCATCGGCGCGAACCTCCTCAGCAACGTGCCGATGCTCGAGCGCGTGCGACCGATCGTCCTTGCGCACCACGAGCGCTTCGACGGCACGGGGTATCCAGCGGGCCTGCGCGAGGACCAGATCCCGCTTGCCGCGCAGATCGTCGCCGTCGCCGACGCGTACGTGGCGATGACCACCGAGCGGCCGTATCGCGAAGCGATGCCCAGCAAGACGGCGCTCCGCGAGCTTCGCGCCAACGCCGGCACGCAATTCAACCCGGTCGTCGTCGAGGCGTTCATCGCGGTCGTCGTCGGCGACCGCCGCGCTCGTCTGCACGGTGCGGCCGAGCCGACGCAGCAGGTCTTCCAGCAGGCGCTCGACGCCGTGAAGGTGAGGGCCTAACGCATGAAGAAACTGCTCTTCGTCACATTGCTGCTCCTCTCGCTGGTGGGTGGTGCAGGCCAGGCGTCGGCGAGTACCGGTACGTGTGATGCGGCCGGTACCGCCGGCGTCAGCTGGGAAGAGACCGACTTCTGCTTCGGGGTCAGCTGGGAATGACCGCGACACCGCGGTCTCTCTACGGCATCGTGTTCGCCGCGCTCCTCGCGCTGTCGCTCATCGCGACGACGCAGGACGCGATCGCGAAGACCACGGGCACGAACGCGCTGCCCGCGCTCTTCGATCAAGGGTTCGTCGACAACCTGGCGAAGCACATGCCCCGGCCACTCGGCCGGCTCGGCATCAGCTGGGAATGAGCGTCAGGCGTGGCTGAGCTCCGGAAGGGTGAAGAGCTCCTCGAGCGAGCGGACCACGCGATCCGGCGCCGCCTCGCCGTTCGCGCGATGCAGCGCCGACTCCTCCTCCAGACCCGTGAGGATCAGCACACCAATGGCGCCGACGCGGTGCGCGGCGACGATGTCGTAGTCGGTGGAGTCGCCGACGACGACGGCGAGGTCTCCCCTCCTCCACCCAGCGCGGCGTAACACCTCCTCGAAGAGGAAGGGCTCCGGCTTCCCGATGCAGACCGCCTTCCGTCCCGTTGCGACCTCGATCGCCGCGACGATCGTGCCCGCGCCCGGAAGCAATCGACCTTCGACCGGATAAGCCCGATCGCGATTGCTGCAAACGAAACGCGCGCCCGCGAGGATCGCGCGCTGCGCCTCGGCGATCTTCGCATACGTGAGATGCAGGTCGAGACCGACGACCACCGTATCGGCCGCCTTCGGCAGCGTGAGGGACACGAGATAGCGCCGCATCGCACCGGGATTCACGCCGTCGGCCGCGGCCTCCTCGGGCGGCATGCTTCCCGGCAGTGTCTCCGCGTCGCGCACGCTGATGCCGACGTCGCGGATCTCCTTGCGCAGCCCGTCCGCGCCGACGACGAGCACGTCCTTCGGCCGCGGGTCGAGCCGCTCGAGGTAGTGCGCGGTCGCGTACGCACTCGTGACGACGTGGTCCAGGTCACCACCCAGCCCGAGCGATGAGAGGCGACGCACGTACTCGTCGCGCGTCGCCGTCGAGTTGTTCGTCGCGAAGAAGACCTGCCAGCCCGCGCGGCGGAGCCGCTCGAGCGTCTCCTTCGCGTACGGAAGGACGATGCTGCCGCGGTACAGCACGCCGTCCATGTCGAAGATCGCGACCGGCATCGCGCGAAGGCTAGGACGCGTCAGCGATTGCCGTACTGCAGCGTCTCTGGGCGCTCGAGGAGCAACGTGACCGCGTCGCGCTCGGCCACCGGGCGATGCAGCGTGCCGCGCGGCACGACGAACAGCTGTCCCGCGGAGAGCTCGACTGGATCGCGACCTTCAAGCTCGATGCGGAACTCGCCCTCCCAGCACAGGAAGAGCTCATCCTCGTCGTGCGTGTGCCATGGGAACTCGCCGCGCAGGCGCGCGATGCGCACGACCGCGTCGTTCGCGCGCACGAGGTCACGCGGCTTGAACGGCTCGTGCAGGGCTCGCGCGGCGCTCGCGATGTCGATCACGTCGGCGTGGAGGGTGGCTTCTTCTTCCCGCGGCCGCGGTACGCGCGATACGCCCTGCCGACGTTGCTCGTGCCGTGTCTGCGCTCAACGTAGTCGTCGATGCGCGCGAAGATCATCGCGACGAGCGCCGCGAGAAGCAGCTTCCAAAGTTGGAAGAAGAGGAAGCGTACGCATCCGACGAGACAGCAGCCCACGTCCGGAGACTAGCGATTTGCATGCCCGGACGTGGGCTGCGATCGCATTAAGCGACGGCTTCGATGATCACCGCCCACGCCACGCTCTCCAGCTGACCGCTCGCGCCGTTACGCCGCACGGTTCGCCTCATCGAGACGCGCGGCGAGGATACGGATGATCCCCTTCGCGACCTGCGGCCGGTCGTGCAGTATCGCGTCGAAGTCGCGACGCGAGATCGTGAGCACACGCACGTCGCCCTCGCAGATGAGCGACGCCATGCGCGGACGATCGAGAACGATGGACATCTCACCGAGGCTCTCTCCCACAGATCGCCGCGCGATGACCCGCTGGCCTGCCACGACGCGCACCGTGCCTGAGACGACGATGAAAAGCTGATCACCCACCGAGCCCTCGCGCCCGAGCACCGCGCCATCGACGTGCTGCGCCTCGCGCGCGAGGCCCGCCAGCTGCTTGAGGTCGGACGGCGCGAGATCGGCGAAGAGGCTCACCTTCCGTAAGAACAGCACGCGCTCCACCAGCGAGATGGTCGGCAACGTCTCGACATTCATAGCCTTCCCTCCTTCGATCGCGCGACGCGCGGCGTCGCGCATGAGCGGATCCGGGTCCGCGGACGCGAGGTCTGCGAGATCGCGGCGCGCATCCGTCGCGGACGCGTCGTCCTCCCAGAGCGGCAACAGCGGGCGGACGAGATCGCCGCCGACGGCCTCGACGAGCTCGACCGCGTTCGCGCGCCGTCCCCGGTCGGCGCTCTCGAGCGACTCCAGCACGAGATCGGCGTCGCCGCGGCCAGCGAGCGCGAGCGCCGCGTGGACGACGCGAAGCGCGGGCCGGCGCGCACGTTCGCGTAGCACGTCTACGACGAGCTGCGCGGGCGCATCGGCCGGGGCACCCAGCCGGCGCAGGCGCTCGCACGACGCGGCCGCGGTCCGGCTCGCCGCCTGAGCGAGAGACATGAGTCGCGCGCGTACCGCCGCATCGCCGACACCCGCGAGCGCGTCGAACGCACGGCCTGCGACGAACGCGTCATCGGAGGCGAGCAGTGGCTCGAGACGCGCGGGCGCCAGCGGCGTTCGCGGCAACGTGTCCGCGGCGGCGCGACGAACGCTCGCATCAGCGTGTTCGCGAACCGCTCAAGGACGTCGGCCTGCCCCAGCCCGGCGAGGGCCTTCACGGCTGAACGGCGGACGTCCTCATCGGGATCGTCGAGTGCGGCGCGGAGTGCGTCCGCGGTCGCGGGGAGCGCGAGCTGACGGAGGATCTCGGCCGAGACCCGGCGGACCACGGGATCGGCGTCGCGGAGTCCCGACAGCGTGACCGCGAGCGCGTGCGCGTCGGTGCGGAGCGCGCCGAACGGATCGGCCTCGAAGCCGAACGGCTGCGGCCGACCGGCGCGCAGCGCGTCGGCGAGCGCGCGTCCGTAGGCGGAGCGCGCGCGAAGCAGCAACCACACGAGGACGGCCGATGCCGCGGCCGCGGCGATCGCGACGGCGCGAGGGTCGAGCGACTCACCGACGAGGAGCGCGACGCCGGCGAGCGCGATGCCCGCCTGACCGGGCACGCCTTCCATGAACGCGCGGATCTGATCCCGCCGCTCCGGCGGCACGGGGCTGAAGAGCGCCTGGTACGCAGTGTCGGCGACGCCCGACAGCCAGACGGTCTGCACGAAGCGTGCGGCGACGAGCACCGCGAACGTCGCGCTCGCGGCGATCGCGAGGAAGCCGACGAGGTACACGCCGGCGAACGCGATGATGGAGTTCACGACACCGATGCGCGCGTACAGGCGGTTCGCGGCGAAGAGTGACACGAGGAGCGCGATGACCGTCGTCGCGCCGTTGAACAGCCCGAGGAACGACGCGAGCGCGGCGGCGTCGGGATAGGCCTCGCGCGCGGCGCGGCTGAACGGCAACGCGAGCGAGAAGTACAGGACTGAGAAGAACACGAGCGCGACCGCGAGGATGCGGAGCAGCGCGGACCCGCGAACGATGGCGAAACCACGACGCATGTCGGCGATGAGGCCCTCGCTCGCGGCAGCGTCGACGGCGCGCGGCACGCGCTTGCGCAGTGCGTACGAGACGACCGCGTTCACGACGAGCCCGAGCGACCACGCCAGCAGCAGGTCCTCGACCGCAACGAGCCGCACCACGATCGCGACGGCGAGACTGCCGGCGACAGCGCCGGCGATCTTCGCGGCATTGAGCAACGGGAAGAGCCTCTTCGACTGGCGCACGTCGAGCACGGCACCCGCGAGGCCCCAGGCGCCGATGCCTTGGAGCGTCGTGACGACGTTCATGAGCAGCCACATCGCGGCATAGATCCATCCGGATCGGGTGAGCGCGGCGACGCGCTCGACGACGACGACCGCCGCGAGCACCACCGGAAGGGCGACGTAGATGCGCGCGCGGTCCGCGCCCGCGAGCAACCCGCTCGCGACGAGCGTAAGGACGAACGTCACGAGGCCGAGAGCGACGTACAGCAGCGGCAGTAGCGCGAGGTCGAAGTTCGCGAAGAGCAGTCCCTCGGTCGCCGCCGCGCCGACCGCCGCTCCGGCGGAGGTCGCGAGCATCACAAGGGCGAGCTGCGAGGCGAGGCGTCCCTCACCGGGGGCGAGCGCGACGGTGCGGCGTAGCGCGAGCAACGCTAGGACGCTGCGGTCGCGCGGATCCGGTCCGCTCCGATCCCCTCCGCGAGCATCTTGCGGATCGCGTTGGCCGACTTGTCGAAGTACACCTTCGCCATGAGCGCGGTCCCCTTCTCCTTCACCGGACCGAGCGGACCGGGCAGGCGATCCCAGGTGACGTAGACGTCGTTCACGGTCTCGCGTCCCTCCGCGCGCAGACGATCGGTGCGGTACGCGTGACCGACCATCGGGAACTCCATGTACGTCGTGATGAAATCGGGGATGTCGCACGCGGTGATGCGGAACACCGTCTTGCCCTCGAGGTTCTTGCCGTGCCGGCAGTGGAACTCGGCGCCGAGATAGGTCCCCTTCGCGCCGGGGATAAGATCGACGCGGGGCACGCCGAGGTAGCGCTTGCGAGTCTCAGGGTCCATCAGGATGAACGCCACTTGCTCCGGTGGCCCCGCGTAGCGGTAGCGCAGCGTGAGCTTCGAGGTCTGCGGCGTGACTTCGACGACGCGGTCCTTGAGCGCCTTCTCCTTTACCGGCGCGAGATCGGCGTACGCGGCGCCTACCTCGCCAACGTCATAGCGCTGCGGCGCGGCGACGAATCCCTGGCGCACGCTCTCGGGCCAGCCCGCGAGGGTCGCGTCCGTCGCGAAGACGTACTCGCGCAGCGGGACGGTGTTCTTCGCGAGGCGGTGCACGAGGTTCACGTCGGTGCCGTACAGCTGGACCGCATGTCCGATCTGCTGACGCGAGAACTCGCCCCTGTGGACGATGAACTTCAGGCCGAGGTCACTCGCGCTCGCGCACGCGCGGCACGGACACGTCGAGAGCTCGCGGATGTCGCGAAGGCGCTCGTGGAAGCGGCCGAAGGTGTCGTTGAGCCACGCGAGGATCTCGGGATCAGTGCGCTCGGTCGTCGCGCAGAGCGCGTCACCCTCGAGCTGGTCGATGTGCAGACGGCTGTCGAAGGAGTTCGCGATCGTCTCGATGAGCTCGCCGATGATCTCGAGCGAATGCTCGTGCTCTACACCGGCCATGTAGGCCGTGTAGCCGCTGATGTCGGCGAGGACGAGTGTTCCCTGCGTCGCGGGCACGCCCGGATTATCGCGTGCGCCAGCGCTCCGTCACGACGTGGAACGCTGCTGCGCCCGCGGCACCAGCAGCACTGAGGCGCGCTGGGGACGGCCAATGTGCTCGTACGCGATGTCGAGCGCCTCTTCGACATCGACGGCGGCTCGCAGGTTCGCGATCCGAACGATCTCCGGCGATTCGGAGGCCGCGATCACGACAAGGCAGTTCTCGACCAGGCTCGTGATCTCCACGGGGTCATCACCCTCGCCGTCCTCGAGCTGGGCCGGGATGATCAGCACACCGCCGTCGCGGACTGCCGGCGCCTTCGCGAGACGGAGATACGCCGCGGCGCGCAGAGCCTGCGTGAGGTCCGCGTCGTCCGGCTTGCCGATGCCGGCGATCACGATGTCGTACTGCTTGTCGATCGGCTGGGCCGGCGGAGCGACCTCGACGTCGAACCACGGCTGCAGCATGAACTCGAGCTCGCCGTCGCCGTAGGCGACGCGGAAGAGACGATCCTCGCCAGGCGCGCGCTGCACGTGCGCGAATCTATCGGAGCGCGCGCCCGGCGGTCTGATGGGCCCTAGAGGACGCGGAGAAGACGCAGGATGATCAGGATGATCGCGAGGACGATGAGCGTGTGGATCCAGGTGCCGCCCCACGGTGGTGCGGCCGTGCTCACCGACGGCCCCGTCGCGTACCACCGGCCTCGGCCGAAGTACCCGAGGAGCCACATGATCACCAGGATCACGATGATGAGCTCGATGAGCCCCATCTTTACCTCCGCACGGTCGCATATCGGATGAGCGACCGCTTCAGTGCCTGGGTAAGCACAGCCGATGCCGTTCGGGCGACGACGAAGAAGCTCGAGAAAATGGCCCTGCTCGGCGCGTATCTCGGGCGGCTCGAGGATGCCGATCTGGTCATCGCGGCGCGCCTCTTCGCCGGCGCGCCGTTCTCGCGCAAGGACGAGCGCGTCCTCTCGGTCGGATGGAGCGCGCTCGCCGACGTCCTGCTCGAGCGGTCGGGCAAGAGCGATGCCGACATGAGCGCCTCCTATCAGCGGCACGCGGATCTCGGCGACGTCGCGTTCGAGCTCGTCGGTGACTCGCCGCCGGATGGCGAGCCGCTCGGGCTCGTCGACGTCGAGACGTCGTTCACCGAGATGGCCGCGGTGCGTGGGACCAGCGCCAAACGCGACGTGCTCCGTTCGGTCATGCGCCGCGCGACCGCGGGTGAGGCGCGGTACATCACCAAGGTCATCGCGGGCGAGACGCGCATCGGTCTGCGCGAAGGCCTGCTCGAGGACGCGATCGCGAGGGCGTTCGCGCGCGACCGCGCTGCCGTCGCGCGCGCGAACATGCTCACCGGGGACATCGGCGACGCCGCACTGCGAGCGAAGCACGGCAGCCTCGAGGAGCCGACGCTCACGCACTTCGCGCCGATCGGGATGATGCTCGCGACGCCCGTGCTCGATCTCGCGGAGGTCGCCCGACGCTTCCCGCCGCCGTACGTCGTCGACGACAAGTACGACGGCGTGCGCGCGCAGGTCCACAAGGCCGGCGACCGCGTCGAGCTCTACTCGCGCACGCTCGACCGCGTCACGAAGCGCTACCCGGAATTACACGATGCGCTCCTCGCGATCCCTGGCTCCTACGTCCTGGACGCCGAGATCCTCGCGTTCGAAAGCGATCGTGCCGTCCCGTTCACCCGCTTTCAGACGCGGCTCGGACGGAAGGACGTGTCCGGCGAGCTGCGCACCCGACTTCCGGCGTCGCTCGTCGTCTTCGACATCCTCGAGCGCGAGGGACGGTCACTGCTCGACGTTCCGCTCGCCGAGCGGCTCGGCATCCTGCGGACGCTGCCGATCGCGCCGCCGCTGCGCCTCGCGCTGCAGCGCGAGCTGAACGACCGCGACGAGCCGCTGGTCGCCGCCCTCGAGCGCGAGTTCGTCGCCGCGCGCGACCGCGGGAACGAGGGCCTAATGGTCAAAGATCCGCGCTCGCCGTACCGGCCCGGCCGGCGCGGGATGGAATGGCTCAAGGTCAAGCGCGCGCTGCGCACGCTCGACGCGGTCGTGACCGCCGTCGAGTGGGGCCACGGGAAGCGCAAAGGCGTGCTGTCCGACTACACGTTCGCCGTGCGCGACGGCGATCGGCTGCGCAACGTGGGCAAGGCGTACTCGGGGCTCACGGACAAGGAGATCGCGGAGATGACGGAGCACTTCCTCGCGACAACGATCAAGGACCTCGGTCGGCTGCGCATCGTTCGCCCGGACACGGTCATCGAGGTCGCGTTCGATCAGATGCAGGAATCCGCTCGGCATGACTCCGGCTACGCGATGCGTTTCCCGCGCATCGTCCGGCTGCGACCGGACAAGCCGGTGAGCGAGATCGACACGCTCGACACGGTGCGCGAGATCGCGCGCACCGTCGCCGGCGAGCATGCGAAAGATCAGGGCGCTCCCTCTGGCGAGGGAGAAGACGTGCCCTAGCATCGCCGCGATGTCTACGCGGAGCGCCGCCACGCAGCTCGAGACGTTGCTCAACTTGCAGCGAGACCTCGCGCTCGAGACCGACATCGACAAGGTGCTCGGGCGCATCGTCGAGACAGCCACACGCATGCTCGATGCGGAGCGCGCAACGCTGTACGTCGTCGATGCGGCGAAGAACGAGCTCTGGTCGCGCGTCCTCACCGAGGGCACCGAGCCGGGCGTCACCGAAGTGCGTGAGATCCGCGTATCGCTAGACGGCCGCAGCCTCGCCGCCGAGGCCGCGCGCAGCGGGCTGGTCATGCGCATCGACGAGCCGTACGAGGATCCGCGGTTCGACCCGAGCACCGACCAGCGCACCGGCTTCCGCACGCGCTCGATCATCGTCGCGCCAATCGATTCGCGCGACCGGCGGCGTCTTGGCGTGCTCCAGGTGCTCAACCATCGCGGAGGCGCATTCGACCAGGCCGACGAGGACTTCGCCCGAACGCTCGCCGGATCGGCCGGTGTCGCGCTCGAGTACGTGCAGCTGTCCGACGAGCTCGCGGCCGAGCGGCTTCGCGTCGTGAAGGTCGCCGAAGAAGAGCGCAAGCGCCTCGCGCGCGATCTGCACGACGGCGTCGCGCAGGTGCTCGCGAACGCCGCGATCGGCATCGAGATCGCGAGCAAGCGAGCGAAGCAAGATGTCGACGGCGCGTGGCGCGAGCTGTGGGCCCTGCGCGAACGCCTCGTCGATACGCAGAAGGGTCTGCGGGACATCCTCTTCGCGCTGCGTCCCTTGCCGCTCGAGGACGGCGGCCTTCCGGCGGGGCTCGCCGCGCTCGCCGAGCGAATCGATGGGACGAACGGATCAAAGGTCGCCGTGCGCCGCGTCGAATCGAAGAGGCGCCTCGGTCCTGAGGTGGAGGCGGGCGCATTCACGATCCTGCGTGAGGCCGCGAACAACGCGGTGAAGACCGGACGCGCGCCGCACGTGTCGCTCGACCTCTTCGAGGAGGATGGATCCGTGGTGGCGCTCGTCGAGGACGACGGCAAGGGCTTCGATGTGTCGAGCGTGCTCGGCGCGTACGCGACGCGTGGCAGCCTCGGGCTCCTGCAGATGCGCGAATCGGCGCGGCTCATCGGCGCGCAGCTCTCGATCGATTCGAGCCCGGGCAACGGGACGCGCATCCGCCTTCGCATACCGACGTCATGAAAAAAGAGGAAGAGCGAGCGACGAGCGAGCGTGCTGCGCGGAGCGAGTTCGCCGAGCGGCGTCGAGGCGGCGAACCGGAGGCGAGCGCGAAGAGTGGGGAGCGTCGTCGTACGCCGGGAAGGCGTGCGACCGACGCGATCGCGCCGATCGACGTGCAGGACGCATTCGTCGCGCTCACGGACGGCATCCTCATCGTCGACTCGCACGGCAAGATCGCGAGCGCGAATCCCGCGGCGTTCCGCATCCTCGGCGAAGATCGTCTCCGCGGCCAGAAGTTCGAGGAGCTGCTGCTCGTGTCCGGCGCGACGACCGTGCAGGAGACGCGCGGGCACCGCGTCCGTCGCGCGTGGTTCCCGCGCGAAGACCGCATGGGGGTGCTCGAGATCGTGAGCACGACGCTCGGCCAGCGCGGCTGGCTGCACACGGTGCGTGACGTGACGGCGCAAGCCGAGCTCCTGCGCCTCAAGGAAGACTTCCTGCTACAGGTCGCCCACGAGCTGCGCACGCCGATCGCCGCACTCACTGCGACGCTCGACCTGCTGTACGACGACGCGCTCACGATGTCGCGGGACGCGCTCGGCTCGATGGTCTCGACGCTGCGGCGCAGCGCACTGCGGCTCGAGCACCTCGTCGAGAACCTGCTGGACGCCGGCAGCATCGAGGCAGGGACGTTCCAGGTCCGGGCCATGCCGACGAGCGTGCGCCAGAGCCTCCAGGACGCCCTCGTCTTTGTGCAGCCCCTGCTCGACTCGAAGCGCCAGGAGATCGTCACGCAGCTTCACGCGGAGTCCGACCGCGTGCTTGCCGACCAGCGGCGCACCTCGCAGGTCCTCGCGAACCTCATCGCAAACGCGAGCAAATACTCCCCTGAGGAGACGAAGATCACCGTGTCGTCGGCGACGCGCGAGGGCTTCGTGCGCATAACCATCGCCGACGAGGGGCCCGGCATCCCAGCGGACGAGCAGACGCGGCTGTTCCAGCGCTTCTTCCGCTCGCGCGAGGTCCGCGACCAGGCCGGGGGCCTCGGCCTCGGGCTCACGATCTGCCGCGCGATCGTGCACGCGCAGGGTGGCGAGATCGGCATCGAGAGCGCACCCGGACGCGGCACTTCCGTACACTTCACACTGCCCAAAGCGAGGCAGCTGACGGAGGAGGCCGCGACAGAGTGAAGCTGTTGGTCGTCGATGACGACCGCGACCTTGTCGAGCTGCTTGATTACGCGCTTCGCAGAGAGGGATACGACGTGGTCCGCGCCTATGACGGCGAGACCGCCGTCGACGCGGTGGGCCGTGAGAAACCCGATCTGGTCGTCCTCGACATCAACCTGCCGAAGCTGACCGGCTTCGTCGTGCTCGAACGGATCCGCCACGTGGACGATCACGTCGCGGTGTTGCTCCTCTCCGCGCGTCAGGACGAGAGCGACGTGCTGCGCGGCTTGCAGCTCGGCGCCGACGACTACATCACCAAGCCCTTCCGTCCGAAGGAGCTCGTCGCGCGCGTGAAGGCGATCCTGCGGCGATCGGTACGCACGCGCGGCCGGCCTGCGCCGTCGATCTACCGCACCGGCGATCTCATCCTCGACGAGGCGACGCACCTCGTGACGGCCGCGGACGTGCCGGTGCACCTCTCACCCACCGAGTTCAAGCTGCTGCGTCACTTCATGGCGAACCCCGGCCGCGTCCTCACGCAGGAGGAGATCCTTGAGGGCGTCTGGGGCTACGACGCCGACGTCGGCGGTGACCTCGTGAAGCTCAACGTGTCGCGGTTGCGTCGCAAGCTGACGCAGGACGGCAAGTCGCGTGACGTGATCCAGACGGTGCCCGGTGTCGGCTACCTCTTCCGAGGCGCCGAGGGTGGCGTGCAGCGCGACGAAGCGAGACCGAAGACCGCGACGTAGCCTCGACGATGACGATCCATACGGGAGCGATCACTAGCCGCGACCCACTCACGATCGTGCCCGGCGGCGCGTCCATGCCGTGGCCTCCGGACGACCCGCGGTACGGCCCGGATGCGCGACGCGCGCTCGCAGACGCACAACTCGAGGCGGCGAACCTTGGTCACAACCACCTGAGTCCGCCACACATCTTCGTCAGCGCCTTGACGCAGCTTTCGCGCGTTACGGCCGACGCGCTCGCCGGTGTCGGGGTGACGGATGCTGCTGCCCGGTCCGCATTCGGCTCGTTCATGGGTCGCGGCAGCGCAACTACCGCGCCTGAGGACATCACGCTGACGCCGCTCGGACAGAACGCGATCGAGCGCGCGATGCATGAATCGTGGCGCATGCATCACCCGCAGGTGCGAGCCGAGCACCTCGTGCTGGCCTGCATCATCGTCGACAACGGCTTCGTCGCGCGGATCCTTGTGGCGCTCGACCAGACGCGCGACAGCGTCATGTCGGCGATCATCGCAACGCTCGACGTGCCGGATTCGTACCGCGCCGCAGAGAATGCGACAGCGACGAACGGGCCGTATGAGCGCTTCGACGATGACGCGAAGCGGATGCTCGAGCTGGCCGAAGGGGAAGCCATCGAAGCGGGCGATCGCGGCATCAACTCGCACTACTTCCTCCTTGGCCTTGCGCGGCTGGCGGAGAGTGGCGAGTCGCCCGCTGCGGAGCGCATCCTGCGGACGCTCGGGGTCACAAGCGCCGAGCTGCGCGCGGAAGTCGAAAAGCTCCGACGTCCAAGCGAACGTGTCGAGCGACTGCAGCTTTGGCTCACGGCATCGGCGAAGCTCGTCATCGAACACGCGATCCACAACGCGGGTACGGGCACTGTGCGACCGGAGCATCTGCTCGTCGCGATCGACACTGCGCACGACTCGATCGCGGGCTACATTTTGAAGCAGGTGGGCGCAATGCCAGAACGCGTCCGAAGTCTCGTCGACTGAGGGCCCGCGAGTCCGCTGGCGCAGGTGCTGCAGGAGGGCCGAAAGCATGCAGGCGGACATCGGATGGATCTGCGTGGCGGATCATGCTGGCGAGCAGCTCCAGTTGCACCCCGGTCCGACCGTGACGGTCAGCGCAGAGGAGCGCTGGGCGTATTGCCGCGTCGGGGCGACCTCAAGACATGTGTGGCGTGCTCGAGAGAGCTTGGAGGGCGAAGACGTACGCCGCTTCGGGCCGCCGACGCGCGAAGCGTCGGAAGAGGCAGAGGACGCAGCGCTTTAGGGTGCCTGGTAGGGAAAACCGGCCTTCGCGGCTTCGCCCCTGATCGCGCCCGACGCGAGCGCCGCTTTCAGCGCAGCGTCCACCGCGGCTGCCACATCGGGCGCGTTCTTTCGCGTGGCGATCACGTAAGGACGCGAAGCGACCGCGCTCACGATGACCAGCTTTCGCTCGGTGAGAAGCACGTTGACCCCGATGCCGTCGCCGACGAGCGCGACCGCGCGGTCGGCCTCGAGCGCGGTGACCGCGCCATTCACGCCCTGCGCGGTATCGAGGGTCACGCTGATGCCTCGTTGCTGAAAGAAGGATTGCGCGAGGTCGCGCGCGCCGAGCTCGTCCATCGCAACGACGACCGACCTGTTCGCGACGTCGTCGACGCGGCCGACCGGCCCGCCGTCACGCGCGGCGAGCACGACGGCGCTCGCGGCGTACGGCGACGAGATGAGAGCGCGGTCCTTGGCGGTCGGGGTCTCGACCGTCATCGCGATGTCCGCTCCCTGGTCGAGCCCGGCGAGGCGGTCGCCGCCGAGGCTGCGCAGCTCGACCCTCGCGTTTGGGCCGAGGACCGCTGTCGCCACGAGGTTGGCCACCGCGATCTCGAAGGCGCGTTTCTGTGCGTGAGCCGGATCGCCCATGGTCCGATTCGCCGGGGGCGCCTCGACACGGATCGCGACGACCAGCGTGCCTCGCGCGCGCAGTTTGTCGAGCTCCGAGGCTAGGCTCCCAGTCGTGCGCGCGCTCGACGTCGGGGGCGCGGCGGGCGCCGAACCACATGCCACGACGAGACCGACGAGCAGGGCCACCACACCCGCGCGCACGCGCGTCAGGCTACTGCCGGCGTCCACCGACCCTACGCGGGCATCAACCGCCGGCGCGTCGCCTCGAGGTCGCTCGCGTTGCTGAACACGGGATAGATCGCGAAGCCGGTCGCCTTCGAGATCGCGTCGATCGCCGAGGCGTTCGGCGCGGGCAGCGCGATGGTGAGTACCTGGCCGTCGCGGCCGACGACGACGGCGTTCCACTCCGCAGCGAGGTGTGCGGGCAGCAGCGTCTGTAGCTCGGGGCGCGCGAGGCGCGCGGGATCGGCGAGGTACGGGGCAGGCGGGACGTGGACGCGTCCGTTGCGCATCGACCCGCGCGGACCTTCAGCGAACGAGTGCTCCCACACGCGCACGCCGCCGCCGGATCCCTTCGCGCGATACATCGCCGCATCCGCGGCTTCGACGAGCGCGGCCGCGTCGCTGAGGGGCCGCGGGAACGTCGCGACGCCGATCGAGAGGCCGATGCGCATCCCGATCCCGCTCATCTCTGGCGGGAGCAGGATGCTGTCGAGCTTCTCGATGATGCGCTTGGCGACGCGCGAGGCGACCTCAGTGTCGGCCTCGGGCAGGATGATCGCGAACTCGTCGCCGCCGTATCGCGTCGGCACGTCGTACAGCCGTACGGCCTGCTTGATCGCGGACGCGACGCCCTTGAGCACCTGATCGCCGACGCGATGGCCGAGCCGGTCGTTGATGATCTTGAATTTGTCGACATCGATCATGAGGAGCGCGAGGAGATGTTCCGCGCGCAGCGCGCGATTCGTCTCGCCCTCGAGACGCTTGTCGAAGTGCCGACGATTGAAGAGCCACGTCAGTGGATCGGTCTCAGCCATCCGCTGGAGCGCCTCGCCCTGCTCCTGCTGCACGAGCACCGCGCCGATGTGTCCTGCGAGGATCTCGAGCGTCTGCAGGTCATCCATCTCGAATGGCCGGCCGTCGACGTGGTCGGTGACGCTCAGCACGCCACGCGGCTCGTCGTCGACGAGCACCGGCACCGAGACGAACGACTCCGAGCGATAGTGGCCGGCGCGAAGCGGCACCGGCATCTCATTTGCGCTTCGCACGAGGAGCGGACGCTTCGACGCGACGACGTGACCCGCGACGCCTTCGCCGGGACGGATCCGGACCTCACGCTGGACATCCTCCGCGAGACCGACGGCGCAAGCGATCACGAACTCGCTCGTCGCATCGTCTCGAAGGAGCAGTGACGCGCGCTCACCGTGTACGAGCTCCGTCGCGACACGGAATATCGAGTCGAGCAGATCCTGCGCTCGACGAGCGTCCGCCATCTCCACGAATCCCTCTCCTGCGCGCCCCGACAACGATCCCGCCGTTACATCGAGCGCCCGCTCGATTGCTGCCGCGGACGGTCAGTCTGGGAGCCAGCGTGTGTGGAGAACAAGGTCTAACGGCGCGCTGTTACCGCTTTGCACGCAGTCCGATACCGCGTGCGTCAGTGCCAGTCACGGGATTTCAACTCGACGAAGAGGTCGAGCCCATCTAAACGTGTCGCGAGAACGGAGATGACCCCGTCGACCTGCTGGAGCGGACCGGTGACGACGACCGCTGCACAGGAATCGAGCACACGTTTGAATTTCTGATACGTCGCCGGCCGGATGATGATGTTCGCCATCCCGGTCTCGTCCTCGAGCGACAGGAAGACGTGTCCCTTCGCCGTCTCGGGATGCTGCTTGACGACGATCGCGCCGGCCACGCGCACGACCTCCCCATGCCGGTGATCGGCGAGCGCGATCGCTGACAGGACCTGGCGCCGGTCAAGATCCTCGCGATAGAACTGCATGATCTGCGGCCCGGTCGGGATACCGGTGATGCGGTAGTCGAGCGCGACGCGCTCGCGCTCCGAGAGCACCGGCAGCGCCGGCGCCGCTGACGCCGGCAACGCGAGCGCGGGCCGCGCGAACGCCGGTGATGTGCGATGCGCGTCGCGCGCGCGCCACAGGAGCGCGCGGCGCGACTCGCCGAACGGATCGAACGCGCCGACGAGCGCAAGGTTGCGCAGCGCTTCCTCTTTGACGCCGACGCGGCGCGCGAATTCATCGAACGAGCGATACGGCCCGTTGGCGCGCTCGGTGACGATGGCCTTCGCCTCCGCCTCGCCGAGCGATTTCACCGAGGTGAGCCCCAGCCGCACGTCGTGCGTGCGACAGATGCGATGGCGCGCGATCGTCTTCGAGAGGTCAGTGAGGTCGGTGCGCTGCGATTCCTCGCACACCGCATTCACCGCCGAGCGATTGACATCGACGGGCAGCATCGCGACCGCGTGCCGCTTCGCGTCGCCGGCGATGACCGCCGGCGAGTAGAAGCCCATCGGCTGGTTGTTGAGGAGCCCGACGTAGAACTCCGCCGGGTAGTAGAGCTTGAGATGCGCGGTGTGGTACGCGGTGAGCGCGAACGCGGCCGCGTGGCTCTTGCAGAACCCGAACTCGGCGAACGCGGCGATCTGCCGGAACACCTCGTGCGCGACGCCGTCGGGCACGCCGCTCCTTCGCGCGCCGCTCACGAACGGCTCACGCAGCCCCTCCATGTCGGCGCTCGAGCGCGCGCGGCTCATCGCGCGCCGCAGCTTGTCCGCCTCGTTCGCGGTGAAGCCCGCGACGGCCATCGCGACCTTGAGGATCTGCTCCTGGAAGAGGATGACGCCGAGCGTCTCCTTGAGGATCGGCTCGAGCGAGGGATGCGCGTACGTGACCGGCTCGCGTCCCTGCCGGCGATTGATGTACGGGTTGACCATGTTCCCCTGCAGCGGGCCCGGCCGGATGATCGCGACCTCGACGACGATGTCCGCGAAGTTCCGCGGCCGCACGCGCGGCAGCGCCTGCGCCTGGGCGCGCGACTCGACCTGGAACAGGCCGATCGTGTCGACCTCGCAGATGAGGTCATAGACCGCCTCGTCGTCGAGCGGCAGCGAGCCGAGCTCGAGGCGCTCGCCGTGCCGCGCCGCGATGTCCGCGACCGCATCCTTCACGAGCGAGAGCGTGCGCAGCCCGAGGAGGTCCATCTTCACGAGACCCAGGTCCTCGACGTCGCGCTTGTCGAGCTGCACGACGTTGCGGTCGGGCATCGTGGCGCGCTCGATGGGCACCGTGTCGACGAGCGGCTGCGCGGTGATGAGCATGCCGCCGTTGTGGATCGACAGGTGCCGCGGGAAATCGGCGATCGCGAGGGTGAGCTCGCGGAACAGCGGGAAGCGCGTGCGCTCCTTCTCGTCCATGGACTCGGCGAGCTCCTCGAGCGTGTCTGGCATGGTCCGCGGCGCCTCCCAGCCGTGCTCGGCCTCACGGCCGCTTCGCGCCCAGGGGCCCCTACCCCTGGGGTGGTGATATGCGGGATGCAGCGCGGCCGTTGGGCGCCCCGTCGGGTCAACGTTGTACGTGTCGATCGATCGGCTCATGCGGTCGATCGTCTCGTCGCGGAAGCCAAGCGCCTTCGCGACCTCGCGTGACGCCGAACGCGCGCGGTACGTGACGACGTTGCAGACCATCGCCGCGAAGCGCTCACCGTATTTCTTGTAGACGTACTGGATGACCTCCTCGCGGTCGTTCGTCGCGATGTCGAGGTCGATGTCCGGCATCGTGCGGCTGTCCTCGGTGAGGAAGCGCTCGAAGAGGAGGTCGTGCGCGATCGGATCGACCTTCGTGATGTCGAGCACGTAGGCGACGATCGAGTCCGCCGCCGAGCCTCGGCCCTGCGCCGGTATCTGGTGCTCCTTGCAGAAGCGAACGATGTCCCAGTTGATGAGGAAGAACTCCGCGAGGCCGCAGCGCTCGATGACGTCGAGCTCGTGCGCGAGCTGGCGCGACACGCGCGGCGTCATCTGCCCGTACTTCGCTCGCGCGCCGTCCTGGCAGAGCGAATAGAGGAAGTTGAACGCGGTCTGGCCGTCGGGCGTCGCGAACCCGGGCAGGCGCTCCTTGCCGGCCATCTGCGCCTTCTCGCCGAGCGGCTGTCCACCGGTGCTGTGCCCGTGCAGCGCACCGTCGCTACGCGCGTCGCTTCGCGCCCAGGGGCCCCCACCCCTGGGGCCCCTACCCCCTGGACCAATCGCCGCGAGGTCGAGCGTGCACGCGTCGGCAACCCTGCGCGCGTTGCGGAACGCCTCGTCATGCCGGTCGAGCCGCTCGCGCAGCACGACCTCGTCCTTGAGCCAGTACTCGCCGTTCGGCTTGAGGCGGTCGCCCGCGTCGTCGAGCGTCGCGCCGATGTCGATGCAGCGGAGCACA
>VBJD01000225.1 GCA_005887995.1 Chloroflexota bacterium | reverse complement strand
CGGCGACGGCGCGGACATCGGCGTGAATGCCGTCCTCCTTCCGGGCGTCACGATCGGCGCGAACGCGATCATCGGCGCGGGCGCGGTCGTGCCGCGCGACACCGAGGTGCCGCCGAACGCGATCTACGCCGGCGTGCCGGCCAAGCTGCTTCGCTACCGCGGCGGCTAGTTCGCCCCCGCGTCCGGTACGCTGGCGCGCATGCGTATCGAGATGCGGGCTGTTCTGCGCGAGCGCAAAGATGCGGGTCTTGCCTCGCAGTTATGCCGGCATCGCCGGCGATCTGTACGGCCGCAGGGCGCATGAACGAGCGGCGTACATCGCGGGCGAGCGCGCGACGTGGGACCACGAACCTTAGGGAGTGACGAAACAACGCATCGCGTGATGGCGAAGAGCCGGACTACGAGCCACTTCCTCTACGTGCCGGATCGTTCCGCCGCGGAGCGCGCGGGCAAGGCACTCGCACGCGCGGGCTTCCGTTCGGAGGCGGGTCCCGCATCCGACGGCGAGGACTGGCTCCTCATCGCGACGCACGACGCGGTCCCGAGCAAGGAGCGCGACATCGCAACGCAAGAGGCGATGCGCGAGATCGCCCTCGCGGTCGGCGGCACGTACAACGGTTACGAAGTGCGTCGACCGTGATGTTGTAGTATCGAACGACATGCTCACTGTTCCCGAAGCCGCGCGCCGCGTGCGCCGCGATCCAGAGACGATCCGCCGATGGATCCGCTCGGGCCGCCTTCGCGCGAAGAAGATCGGCACTCAGCATGTGATCGAGGAACGCGATCTCGACGTGGCGACGGATCGCGATGCACAGCTTCCACTGCCGAGGGAGTGGCGCCGGACTCGCGACGGTCGGCCAATGCCGAACGTGGTGCGACTCATTCGTCTGAGCAGGCGGGGTCATTAGCGTTCTCGTCGTCGACGCGAGCGTCGCGTTCGCGGCTGCAGTTGCACCGGCAGGCTTCGACCGTTTTACCGATGACGATCTCCTCGCTCCGCCGTTGCTGTGGCCCGAGGTGCGGTCTGCGCTTCACGAGGCCATGTCGCGCGGCGAGCTCTCGGCGCGCGCCGCGCTCGAGAGCCTGCAAGCGATCGAGGGTGGGCCGATACATCAGCGCGCTGACGCGCGCATCGGCCGTCGCGCGTGGGAGATCGCCGGTCGCCTCGGATGGATGAAGACCTACGACGCCGAGTATCTGGCGTTGGCCGATCTCTTGGGCTGCCGGATCGTAACGCTCGACGGCGGTATCAAGGACGCGGCGCGGCGCCTGTCGATCCAAGTCGCGCTGTGAGCGGCCTCAGCGGCGCGCGGGTCGTCGTGACCGGCGGCGCCGGTAACGTCGGCTCGCAGATCGTCGATGCGGTCATCGGCCAGGGCGCGCGCGAGGCCGTCGCGCTCGACGCCCTCGTGCGCGGCGTCCCGGAGAACCTCGCGCACGCGATCGGCACGGGGAAGGCGCGCCTCGTCGAGATCGACATCCGCGACCGCGAAGCGGTGCGCGCGAACATCGACGGCGCCGACATCGTGTTCCATCAGGCGGCGCTGCGCTGGACGCGCTGCCAGGAGAACCCGCGCGAATGCCAGGAGGTCATGGTCGATGGCACGTTCAACGTGCTCGAGGCCGCGGCCGACGCGAAGGTGAAGCGCGTCGTCATGGCCTCGAGCGCCGTCGTGTACGGGGAGCCGCGGCGACTGCCGATCAGCGAGGACGAGCCCACGAATCCGACGACGGTGTACGGCGCCGCGAAGGTCGCGAACGAACAGATGGGGCGCGCGTTCGCGCATCTGCGCGATCTCCCGACGACGACGCTCCGCTACTTCAACGTCTACGGACCGCGCATGGACGTGCGATCGCAGTACGTCGAAGTGATGATCCGCTGGCTCAATCTCATTGACGAGGACAAGCCGCTCACCCTGTTCGGTGATGGCAGCGCGTCGGTGGACTTCGTATACGTGACGGACGTGGTACGAGCGAATCTGCTCGCGGCCGAGGCGAAGACGAGGGACGCGATCGTGAACGTCTGCAGCGGGGTCGAGACGCGGATGCGTGACCTCGCCGAGCTTCTCCTCGCTCAGACCGGGAGCCGCGTCGGCATCGAATACAAGCCGCAGCCCGCTGGTGCGCTTCCCGCGCGTCGATACGGCGATCCGCGACGCGCCGAGGAGCTCATCGGATTCCGCGCTGAGACGAAGCTGGCAGATGGCGTGCGTA
>VBJD01000099.1 GCA_005887995.1 Chloroflexota bacterium | reverse complement strand
AGTTACGACGCGCCGACGCCACCAGGTGAGACACAGCCGGGTTGGTGGAAGATCGAGTACACCGTTGGCACCTCAGGTCAGGACGTGACGACCTGGGAAGTGACTATTCGCGGCAATCCGGTTCACCTCGTCGTTCCGTAGCGCACTCGCCATCCACGCCGGATGCGAGAATTCGCTGTTTCGGAGGGGTGGCAGAACAGTCGAATACGGCGGTCTTGAAACCCGTCCCCGCTCCCGCACCGAGCGGCACCAACGCGCATTCACCCCGGAAATCCGCGCCTTCGTGAGCGTCGAGCGGCACCGAGCGGCATCATGCGGCACGGGCGTGGCTGTCAGATGGCTGTCAAAACGGAGGACCGACATCGACGCTGAAACGGCGCGGCACGGATCGTTCGACGCCGGATGGAACCGTCATCCCGCGGAGAAAGCTGGCTGGGAAGAGGATCTCCCTCGCGCTTCAGCTTCCATTCCGCTCGATCGTCGACGTCGCGGTCGGAGGTCTACCTGACGATTGCCGACTGAAGCTCTTCCTGGATGGTCGACTCATCGCTGAGGGTGTGGCCCGACTGGCCACCAGGACGTGGATCGATCGCGGCTCACGAAGGCTCGCCGTCCAAT
The DNA here is from genome assembly GCA_005887995.1 of Chloroflexota bacterium. Taxonomy (GTDB): domain Bacteria; phylum Chloroflexota; class Limnocylindria; order P2-11E; family P2-11E; genus CF-39. Next base: position 9,684 of record VBJD01000099.1, on the reverse strand, counting down.
GGTTCGGTCGCGAGCTCCCCAATCCGACCGTTTCGGTTCGCGCGAGTCAGCTGCGCTCCGTCGCGGAGCTCGAGCAGGAACACCCTGAGCTCGTCCAAGCGGTCATGAAGCATCAACAGCCTGCGCGATTCGTTCTGTGCCAGGTCTTCATCGTCAGCTTTCCTGCGGGCGACTCGACGCCTGTGTATGGGATCTTCACAGTCGACAAAGACGAGCTCGTGAAAAACCCCGCGAGCAGGAGGGTCGTGAAGCAGGACTTCCTCGTCTATCACGCGCCGACGAAATCCGTCACCTACTACAGCGGCGGCGGAACGCGAGGCGACCGCCTCCACGGCACGATCGATGACTTCTGCGCGCGCTTTGGTGAGCCGCACTTCGATTGTCGACCGCTTAGCGCGACCCGATGGGACTGCGGGGACCATTGGTACGCCGCTACGGATCCACGGCTTCGTCAAGAGCCGTCCTTCCGTGCGGCGTTCGAAGACGCCCTACGGCGCGCAGCGGTGGAGCGCGGTGTTGACACCGCGCTCATCGGACTCTGACGCGATGGATCAGGGCTGCTCGTATGCCTGATCAGATGCTCGGCCACTCCACGATCGCCATCACCCTCGATCTCTACTCGCACGTCACGCCCACCATTCAGCGCGACGCCGCTGACGCCGTGGACGCGCTGCTCACGGTGAGGTCTTAGATGCGGCGAGTCACTGGCAGACTGACCGCGGTTCGCGCGAGCGTCGTACGGGCGTTTCCGTCGTGGATCCCAGCGATCGCGCTCGCCGTCGGCCTCCTCATCGGCTACTGGGGAGCCGCGGATGCCGGACGGCGCGACTACGACGCGATGCTGAAACGTGTGAACAGGGAGATCGGGCTGCTGTGTCGAGACGTCGAGACATGGGCGGTCGCGAACCCGCGGCCCGCTCAGTTCTTGTTCGACAACACCTCGAACGCAGCGTGGGAGCCTTGTCGCGCGCCGTGGAAGAACGGCGGCGACTCATATGAGCGCTGATCCGCCGATCGTTCTCGTCGTCGAGGATGCTTTCGTAATCCGTGGCAGGGGAGTGATCATCAGTCCCGCGCTCGATCCCAATCGCCTTCGCAGCGGAACGCGACTGACGATCGAGCTCGTCGAGCCGAACGGACGTGTCCGCCAAGTCACAGGTCAGTTCAGCATCGAGTTTCGGCTTCTCGACGGCGGCTCGAGGCAGGATGGAGTCATCCTCCTTGACGAAAGCGGGGACCAGTCCCAGCCGGAACAAAACTCACGGCGCGCGTAGATCCGCGAGTGTGACTGTCTGGCGTGGCCGTCACTTGGCTGTCAGACGCGATCTCGGTGATGGTGCGACGAGGCGCAAACCCCCATCATCATTGCCTCGGAGGGGTGGCAGAGCGGTCGAATGCGGCGGTCTTGAAAACCGCTGAAGCCGCAAGGCTTCCGTGGGTTCGAATCCCACCCCCTCCGCTGACTGCATGGCCGCCACTGCATGGCCGCCGACTGTCCGCGTGAAGCGCCTCGCGCCATTTGGGTCGCGGCTTCGCGCTGAATTCGCGGAGTGACGTGCGACTCGACGGTCAGCGTCAGATTGGGCGTGGAGTGTCCGAGACGCGACCAGCAGACCCGTCGCACTTCGACGTGCTCGAGGCAACGCCGAGCTCGAGCGGTGTAAGGCGGGGCGCGGCGAATTCTTCTTACGAGAGCCTGATGTTTCGGCGTGCTCAAGAGTTGTGCTTGTGACCGCGAGTAGGCTTTGCGCGCTGACCACAAGTCGTGTAGGCGAGGAGGGATTTGGCAATGAGCTCCGACTACGACAAGGGTTATCGCGGGACTATGAGAGATCAAGACACCGACGAGGCCGAATACCGGCGCGGTCAGGCCGCGTTCGCCGCGGCGTACCCACACGGAAGCATGATGGATACCAGAGCCATCAAAGCGTCCTCTCAGGCGTTCAGACGGGCGTGGGACACGAACCCCAACGCGGCGCTCGGCGAGATGATCCGACAAGTCGTGGGCTTCCCGATCAAAGTCGGGCTGGTCGTTGCTTTCGTGGCAGCCTTGGTGTTGGTCTTGTTTTTGCACACGGAGCTGAAGTTGGCCTTGGTTGGGGGCCTTGCGCTTGGCCTGGGGGTTGGTGGCTTCGTGTTCTTCCTGAGCGGAGTCCAAGCGGCGGGGACGCTGGCTGGGTCACTAATACACGGCAAGGCTACCGGCCGTGGAGTGCTCTTTCTTGTCGTGCTAGTCGTCGTGCTCTTCCAGGTTTGTTCTTTCGGCATCAACGCGTTCAGGTAGAAGGGCGAGCCGTCTCGCGCTGATTCTGCTTAGTTGATCGAATCCCACCCCCTCCGCGAAAACATAGGGTTCTGGCGCTTAACGCGGATCGGCTCACGCGTCGTTCGTGCGATGGGGGAGCCCGCGCCTCGGTTTTCCGGACTAGGACGATTGGCGAAAGCCGCGAGGGCCGCCTCTCCCCCGGACGGGTGAGCGTTTTCGAGTCGCTCGTACGTGAAATCCGCTGTACGCAAGTCCAAGCGACCAGGAGGGGCGAAATGGCGACGATCGTGTTCTGCGAGGATCAGGGGGTTGTACGAGAACTGATCTGGGTGGCGATGAAGCCGACGCCGCACCTCATCAAGGTCGCGGCCGACGGCCAAGAGGGACTCGAGCTGATTGTTCGCATGCGGCCCCAGCTGATCGTCACCGATGTCGTCATGCCGCGAATGGGCGGTTTCAAGCTCGCGGCCGCCGTTCGACACGCCGCATCGCTACGCCACATCCCGATCGTGTTCATGACTGCTTCGCTTCAGCCTGATGAAATCGGCCAGTTCGCAGCGCACGGTGCCATCGCTCACATTGCTAAGCCATTCAGTCCGAATGAGCTGCGGGAAACGATTTCGGATGTGCTTACGGGAACGCGACAACACATGGACGCCCGCTTCGCGACTGTCCGGTAGCGCGACTGTGCGGCTCCCGGTGCGATAGAGCGTTCTTCGCGCGATCGGCGGCGCGAAAGGACCGGAAGCTGATGATCCCGGCGCCGCGCGAACGACGACTGAGGTGGGGCACGCTCGAACGCTTCTCGTAGCGATCGAGCGGTTGGGATCAGAGCCCGATCTTCGCGACGAACGACCGAGCCTCGCGGGAGCTCACGCCCGCGAGACGGACGTTCGACTCGTGGATGGCGTTCCCTGTCTGGCGCACCCTCGCCGCGCGGCTTGCACTCGGTGCGTTGCTCGCTGTTACAGCGACTCAGGCCGATGCCTCGTCGCCGATCACGAAGACCACGGTCGCGGTCGCAGACGCACCCGCGCTCGCGGCCGCTCTGGGCGAACAGGCGGCCGCGTCTGCGGTCGATGTGAACGAACAGCCGACCTCGCGCGCTGGCGATCTCGTCATCGCTCGCAAGAGCGCGAGCACATCGGCGTCCCAGGTCGTCGAGCGCGTGATCGCCGATCTCGATGCGACGTATGACGACCACACGACCGTGCCGTCAGCGTCGAGCGCCGGGGCCGAAATGCCCGTGGAGATCCGCATCACGAACACCGGAAAACGCACCTGGGTCGCGGGCGGTGACCAGCCCATCCGGCTCGGCTATCACTGGTACGACGCCGATGGTCACACCCTGCTCGAGGACGGCGCAACAGCCGCACTCCCGGTGGATGTCTCCACTGGCCAGACGACGGCGGTGGCCGTGATCGTCCGCGCGCCGCAGGTGGACGGGACCTACATGCTGGCCTGGGACCTGGTGCAGGAGGGCGTCGGCTGGTTCTCCGCGAGCGCGGTGTCGATGAAGAGCGAGCGCGTCGTCGTGGGCGACGGCGTCACGTTCTATGGGAAGGGCTGGGGGCACGGCATCGGGCTGTCCCAGTGGGGCGCGCAAGGTTGGGCCCAGGGTGCTGCAGGTCCGCGTCTCAGCGGTGAAGAGATCCTCGCCAAATATTTCCCCGGCGCCAATCTGGTCAGCCGGCCCGAGGCGCCGCCGTTCCGTGTCCTCATCTCCGCGCCGTCGAACGGTTGCGTCGGACGCACGATCTTCGACAGCGCGCGCATGAGCTCGGAGGGCGGCATGCGCCTCGTCAACGACGCCGATCCGGCGATCGTGTACGCCCAGGCCGCGCCAGGCCAGACCCTGCGCGCATCGCGGAGCGGAGCAGCCGTCATGGTGACCGACGAATGGTCGCGCCGCGTCGTCTACGCGGGCCGCGATGCCGTCCGCGTCGTACCTGTGCAGCCATGGGACCCGATCAGCATCTCCGAGAAGGGACTCTCGTACCGTGGCGACCTGTGGCTGCAGACAGCCGGTGGGTCATTGACGGTAGTCAACGTCGTCTCGCCGGACGACTACATGCGCGGCGTGTTGCCCGGGGAGATGCTGCCGTTCTGGGAGATCGAAGCGCTGCGCGCGCAGGCGGTGACCGCGCGGACGTACGCGGCGTGGAAGCAGTCGAGCGCGAGCGAGCGCGAATGGGATGTCCGCGATGACGTGTCCGATCAGTGCTACGGCGGTCACTCCGCCGAGACCGAGCGGACCAACACCGCTGTCGGATCGACCGCCGGTCAGTTCCTCTTCTACGACGGCGAGCCGATCCGCGCGATGTTCTCCTCCGCCAATGGCGGCGCGACAGAGAACCCCGGCTGCGTGTTCAACGCGATCCGCGTAGGTGACACGTGGGGCTGCGCCGAGGGGTGGTCGTATCTGTCGAGCGTCCCGGATCCCGCGGAGCTCGCGGCCTACGACAAGCGCGGCGCGAACCCGTACGCCGAGCTCTGGGCGGAGCACTTCAGCGGTGGTGAGATCCGCGCGCAGATCCTCGTGGACTACGGGGTCGACATCGGGCAGTTCCTCTCGATGGCCTTCAACGAGAGCGCGGGCGGCCGCCCGATCTCGGTCATCGTTCGCGGAAACCGACGATCCGTCGACCTCCACGGCGACCAGTTCCTGCGCCGCACGCTCGGTCTCGCGAGCACGATGGTGCGGACGGCGCCGTTCTAGCGCGTGGTTAGCCCTCGCGCGTGTATCTAGGCGGCGTAGCCGTCCGCGACCTTGCTCTCGTAGACCAGGCGGTACGAGTGCGTGTACGCGCGGGCAGCTCCGACGATGCGGGCGAGGTCCTCACGCGTGTGGCACTCCGCCGAGGCGAGATGCTCGACCAGAGCCGACGCAGCGTCCGCATCGCAATCGAAGATGCGGTTCGCGAGCTCGGCGCACGCGGCCTGTGACATCTTCCCTATCGGACAGATCGTCGATGCGACATAGCGTTGTTTCATGTTGACGAGCGTCATCTGTTCACCTCCACCGGTTGTCGTAGCGACGGACATGCAATCGCTCGTCTTAAGGCAGGCGCCGTGCCGCCGAAACGCGACGACGTCGTCAGTGTGGTAACGCTCGCAATACAGGACGCACACGACGAGCCTTCGAATCTCTCACGACACCGTCTGGGATGTCGCGAACTCAGCGGAGAGGGTGGGATTCGAACCCGTGAGTATTTCGGCTAACCGCTTTCGAGACGGCTAAACCACTGTGCGACCTCCTGGTGTGTGCCAACGCAGGTGTAAGCAGGTCAGGCCGCGGCCGTCTCACTGCTCGTCATCGTGAGGCGGCTCATCGCATCGGTATCCTCGCCTCACTGTCATGGTGTGGTCGAGGGTGAGACTGACTCGTAACCTCGGCGGCGCTCGCAAGAGTTGCCCTTCACGCGAATGGTCGTCCGCCCTTCGCGACCGGCGACGTCGATCTGACCTGATAGGAGAGCGTCGATTGACCCAAGTGAGACCCGTCGAGCGACGTCGCCGCGCGAGCTCGCTTCCGGAAGGAGCGGTGTCGTGATCTGGATCGGCGTCGACGCCCACAAGCGACTGCACGAGGCGGTGGCGATCTCGGAGAGTGGAGTGGTCGGCTCGCGACGCATCCACAACGACCCGCCCCAGTGGGCGCAGCTGCTCGAGTGGGCCACACAGTGGCCGCAGCGCGTCTGGGCGGTCGAAGGTGCCTGGTACTTGGGCCGTGGTCTGGCGCAGTTCCTGGCCGAGCACGGCGAGGAGGTCCACGAGGTCAATGGCCGCTGGACCGCGCAGCGCCGCCGGGGCATGCGTCGCCCTGGCAAGAGCGATCGCCTTGACGCACACAGCGTCGCGCAGCTGCTGCGCGAGGAGCGCGCCACACTGCCGCGGGTGTACGCCGAGGACGACGAGCTGGCGTCGGTGCAGCTGTGGAGCCGGCTTGAAGCCGAGCTCACCGAAGACCGCACGCGTCTGCTGAACCGGCTGCACGACCTGCTGCTGCTGTGCGATCCCAGATACGCCACGGCCCTGCCGGATCTGACGACGCAGGCGGGCATCGCCGCGGCCCGCGCGTACGTCGCTCCGGGTGCACGGGCCGTGGCGCGCGAGCGCGAGCAGGCGGTGCGCGTCACCGCCGAGCAGGTCGCGCTGCTCGATGCACAGATCCGCGATCTGCGGCGCAAGCTCGAGCGCGCGAGCAAGAGTTCCTTTCGGGCCCTGAGGGCCATCGAGGGTGTCGGCGCGCTCACCGCCTGCACGATCGTCGCGGAGCTGGGCGCGCCGCGGCCGGGCTTCGGCGACGAGCAGCTCGCGGCGCTCGCCGGGGTCGCGCCGCTCGAAGCCTCCAGCGCCGGCGTGACGCGCCACCGCGTGAACCGCGGTGGCAATCGCCGGCTCAACCTCGCGCTGCACCGCATCGTGCTCACGCAGGCCCGCATGTACGAGCCCGCGCGCGCGTACCTGGCGCGACGACGCGCCGAAGGGCGCACCGATCGCGAGGCGCGTCGCGCGCTCAAGCGACTTCTTTGCAGACGGATCATCCAGGCGTGGCGAGCGTGCTTCGATCAGCCGCTCGCTGCCGCAGCATGATCCGCTTGACATAGGAGATTCGCGTGTCGGAAGAGCTCGTCGCCTGGCATGACTTCAACATCAGCCTCGTCACCGCCGCCGCCGCGCTGCTCGGCCTCCTCTTTGTCGCGCTCTCCCTGCATGTGCGGACGCTCGTGGCCCCGCGCAACGCCGAGCTTCGCGCCATCGCGCGCTCGATCTTCCTCGGTTACGTCGTGCCGTTCGCTGTCGGCTTCCTCGAGCTCATCCCGCAGAACCTCTCGTCGCTTGGGGTCGAGCTGATCGTGCTTCTACTCGTCTCGCTGATACCGTTCGTGGCCGCCGCGCGGACCGGACTGCGTGCGTCCGGCATCGCGTTTGACCGCCGTGTAACGGTGCTGCAGTACATCGGTGGGTTTGTGGTCTACGCGATCACCTTCGCCGGCGCGATCGTCGTGCTGGCCGGTCAGCCCAGCGGGCTGTTCGTCTTCGGCGGTCTCGCCGTGGTGAGCCTGGTCTGGGGTGTCTTCAACACGTACGAGCTGATCTTCCGAGTCCAGCCGCTCGAACGGTAGCCCCCGCCACCGTAGAATCCGGACGCTTCCTCATCGGACCTTCCCGCGTGCCGGTGTGAGCCTCGGGCGGAGGTGTCGCGACCAGCACGGCCTCGGCGGTCATGAGACGCAAGGGAGGGAATCCATGACAGCACGTTCAGTGACCCGTGCGGCCGACGTGGGCGTTCTCGAACGGTGGTTCAAGCTCAAGGAGAACGCGACGACGGTCAGCACCGAGGTCATCGGTGGGATCACGACATTCTTCGTGATGGCCTACATCATCGCGCTCAACCCGATCATCCTGAACTACGTCGGCATCCCGGATCTGCAGGGCAAGAACCTCGGTCCCGGCTTCGATCAGACCGTCGCGATGACCGCGTTCTGCGCGGGCGTGCTCACGATCGCGATGGGCCTCTACGCGAATCGCCCCTTCGCAATGGCCGCGGGGCTCGGACTCAATGCGGTCGTCGCGTTCCAGCTCGTGCTCGGCAAGCCGGCGCTGCCGTGGCCGGCCGCGATGGGGATCATCCTCATGGAAGGCATCGTGATCACGATCCTCGTGCTCACGAACCTCCGCGAGGCGATCCTCAACGCGATCCCGCTGACGCTCAAGCGCGCGATCGGCGTCGGCATCGGCCTGTTCATCCTGCTCATCGGGCTCGTCAACGCCGGCATCGTCATCCACCCGGCGAGCGGCGCGCCGATCATCACGCTGTCCCCGCTCAGCACCGGACCGATCCTCACGTTCCTCATCGGTCTGGTCGTCACGCTGTGGCTCTACGCGCGCGGCGTGCGCGCCGCGCTCCTCCTCGGCATCGTCGGTACGACGATCATCGCGGGCTTGCTCCACGCGATCTTCCCGACCTACGTCGTGTCGGCGGCCCCCGGCAAAGCCATCCTTCCGGCGACGTGGGCGCAGCTGCCGGACTTCTCGAACGCCCTTAAGGGTCTGAACTTTGACTCGTTCGCGATCCTCGGCCCGGTCGCCGCGCTGCTCGCCGTCTTCACGATCATGCTGTCGGACTTCTTCGACACGATGGGCACGGTCGTTGGCATCGGCGGTCAGGCGGGATGGCTCGACACGAAAGGCCGGATGCAGGGCGTGCGACGCATCCTGCTCGTCGACTCCATCGGCGCCGCGTTCGGCGGACTCATGAGCGCGTCGTCGAACACGACGTATATCGAATCCGCCGCAGGCGTTTCGGCGGGCGCACGCACCGGACTCGCATCGGTCGTCACAGGCGTGTTGTTCCTGCTATGCATCTTCCTCGCACCGGTGGTCGCGGTGATCCCGCCCGAGGCGACCGCACCGGCGCTCGTCCTCGTCGGCTTCCTGATGGCGGGCATCGCATCGAAGATCGACCTCAGCTCGTTCGACGAAGGCCTGCCGGCGCTCCTCACGATGGTGGTCATGCCGTTCACGTACTCGATCACGAACGGCGTCGGCGCCGGGTTCGTGACCTACGCCTTCATCAAGGCCGTGAAGGGCAAATGGCGCGAGGTCCATCCGCTCATGTGGGTCGTCGTCGCTGCGTTCCTCATCTACTTCGCACAGGCCGTGTACGCGCCGCTGCTGAACATCGGCGGCTACCGCGAGTGATCTAGTGCTTCCGGTCCGTCACCTTTCGAAGGGGAGCCCGCGAGAGCGGGCTCCTTCTTCATTTCGCGCACGCCGCGCACGAGTCCGAAGCAACCACTCAGCATCATCGCGCCGTGCGGAGCCGCGAAGTACCAGCCGAGGGGCTTCGCCATCGCGCGGTTCGGGCCGGTGACGGCGATGAACGTGAACGGTCCCGCGGCGCGGTAGCCATCAAGAACGAGCGCTCCGTGCCCGTCGTCGGCAAAGACCTCGTCGTGCGTCACGGTCCCCGCGATCAGCCGCGTCACGAGGCGCTCGAGCTTCTCCGTCGTCATCGCTTCGGTGTGGTGCTCCATGACGCCGAACAGCTCCTCGCCACGCACGAGGAGCGCCAGCGTGTGCTGGTTGCCGATGTTGACGATGCACGCGCCGCGCTCGGCCTCCGCGGCGACGCGCTCGTCCTCGAGCGCGCCGAGCACCGCGACGGGACCCGTGTCAGCGACGATCGCACCCGGCGCGTCCGCCTGGATCGCGAGGAGGCGGGTCATGTATTCGGGCGGTCTTGTCCAGATGTGATCGGCGAGCCTGCTGCCAGGCACGAGGAAGCGCCGCCAGTGCTCGAAGCGGAAGAGGCGGTTCGACGCCTTCGGCGAGAAACCATGATCCTGCGCGGCGACCGCGATCGTCGGCGGGATCGTGACCTCGTACTGGCCGAGCACCTTCGCGAGCCG
>VBJD01000224.1 GCA_005887995.1 Chloroflexota bacterium | reverse complement strand
AGGTGCGGCATGGGCCTGCTCGATGGGAAGAAGGCGGTCATCTTCGGCGTCGCGAACAAGCGGAGCATCGCGTGGGGGATCGCCACTGCGTTCCAGCGCGAAGGTGCGACGCTGGCCTTCAGTTACGCGATCGAGCGGCTGCGCCCGAACGTCGAAGAGCTCGTCGCAACGCTGCCCGGTCGCGAGCACATGCCGCTCATCCAGGCTGACGTGACGAAGCCAGAAGAGATCGACGGTGTCTTCGCCGAGCTCGACAAGCGCTGGGGCAAGCTCGACATCCTCGTCCACAGCATCGCCTTTGCGCCGATCGAGGAGCTGAAGGGGTCCTTCACCAGTATCAGCCGCAGCGGTCTGCTCTCGGCGATCGACATCTCGGCGTACTCGCTGGTGTCGCTGACACGCGCGGCCGTGCCACTGTTCGAGAAGGCGGGCGGCGGATCCGTCCTGAGTCTCACGTTCAACGCCGCGGAGCGAGTCGTGCCGAGCTACAACGTGATGGCGATCGCGAAGGCCGCGCTCGAGTCCGAGACGCGTTACCTCGCGGCTGATCTCGGCGCGAAGAACATCCGCGTGAACACGATCTCCGCTGGCCCGCTGAAGACGCTCGCCGCGAGCGCGGTGAAGGGCATCTCCGCCGCGCGAGATCTCTGGGAGGCGAAGTCGCCCCTTCGCCGCAACGTGACGCAGGACGAGATCGGCAACGTCGCAGTCTTCCTCGCGTCCGACTGGTCGCGAAGCATCACCGGGGCGACGATCTTCGCCGATAACGGCATGAACATCATGGGGACGATGGAGTGAGCCGACCCGAGCCGCGGCAGACCATTCCGCGATCTGGTCTATTTGGCGGCGTAGCCATTACTACGTTTGGCACCGCCATCGTCGTCATCGCCATTCTCGTTCCGGCTGCGAGAGAGTGGATGGTGCCGCTCATTCTTCTTGGTCTGCTCGTAAGCATGGCAGGCGGGTTGTTCCTTTTGCGTTCGAAGCGCGCGATCAAGTGAAGCGAAAGGTCCGCAGCCAGGTCAGCTCAGCGCCGATCGTCGTGAGATCGCCATGGCCCGGGTAGACGCGCGTATCGGCCGGTAGCTCCGCGATTCGCGCGAGACTCTTCTCCATCGCACGCGCATCGCCGCCCGGCAGGTCGATGCGGCCGACGTTCCCCTTGAACAGCACGTCGCCCGAAAAGAGGGCCTTCTCCGAGGCGAGGTAGAAGCACGTCGAGCCCTCGGTGTGCCCGGGCGTGTGCATCGCGACGACGTCGATATCCGCGACGTAGCGCAGGGGACCTTCCTCGATGAGATCGTCGGCGGCGGCCGTCGGCACTGGGATCTGCGTCGGCGGACGCCGCGTGGGATCGAGCCGGTACTCATCGAGACGGTGGATCGCCAGGCGCGCTCGGGTCGCTTCCTTGACCGCCGCGTTGCCGGCGATGTGGTCGGGATGGCCGTGCGTGTTCAGGATCTCGACGATCCGGAGGCCATGCATCTTCGCCAGGTCGAGCGCGATGAGTTCGCCCATCGAGGGATCGATGAGGATCGCATCCTTACGTTCGTCCCAGACGAGGAACATCCCGTTGTCGTAGGGCGGAACGCGCGACGCGGAAATCCGGATCACCTCGCGACAGTATCGTTCGCTATCACCGATGATTGAGCGCAAAGACTGATGCGCGAGATCCCGATCGAGAACACCGCTCCGGCCACGCTCCCTTCGGTCGCTGAACAGGGGCCCCTCCCCCTGGGCGTCACGCAGGGTCGCCCCGCCGTCCTTGGTAAGCGCTGGATGGTGAGCTCGAGTCACTACCTCGCGTCGCAGGCCGGCACGAAGATGTTCGAGCGCGGTGGCAACGCGATCGACGCGGGTGTCGCGGCGGGAATCGCGCTCAACGTCCTCGAGCGACACCTGACCGACTTCGGCGGCGTCGCGCCGATCGTCCTGTTCAGGCCGGGTATGGCCGGACCCGAGTCGATCGATGGGCTCGGCCGCTGGCCGGCGTCCTTCACGCTCGACGAGTACCGCGCGAAGTTCGGCGACGACATGCCTGTCGGCGCGGCGGCCCGATCCGTCACGCCGGCGGCGTGCGACGCGTGGCTCACCGCGCTCGCGCGCCACGGGCGCCTGGGGCTCGCCGAGGTCCTCGCGCCGAACATCGAGCTCGCGGACGGCTTCCCGGTGTATCCGCGGCTCGCGCGCGCCATCGCGATGCTCGAGGAGCGGCTGCGCCAGTGGCCGACGAGCACGGCGGTGTTCCTCCCGAACGGTCGAGCGCCCCGCGTCGGCGAGATCCTCGTGCAGAAGGATCTCGCTGCGCTGTTCCGCCAGCTCGTCGCGATCGAAAAGGCGAACGCGTCGAAGGGACGCGCCGCCGCGATCATCGCCGCGCGCGACGCGATCTACACAGGCGAGATCGCGAAGCGCATCGCAGACTCGCAGCGGCGGAACGGTGGACGCATCACCGAGCAGGACCTTGCGGACTACCGCGTGTCGATCACGCCACCGGTCCATACGATGTACCGCGGCATCGATGTCTTCGCCTGCGGGCCGTGGTCGCAGGGTCCGCTCGTGCCGATGACGCTCAATCTCCTCGAGGGCTACGACGTCGCGTCGCTCGGACCGGCGTCGCTCGAGTTCATCCATCGCTACACGGAAGCCTTCAAGCTCGCGGCCGCGGACCGCGAGGCCTTCTTCGGCGACCCGGATCAAGTAGATGTGCCCATCCGCGGCATGCTCGACAAGGGCTACGCCGAGGAGCGTCGCCGGCTCATCCGCGACGACCGCGCGTGGCCCGAGCTCCCCGAGCCCGGCGACCCATGGCGCTACGAGGGCCGCAGCGGACC
>VBJD01000098.1 GCA_005887995.1 Chloroflexota bacterium | reverse complement strand
CATCAAGCTTCCTGAGGGCTGCACGTACCACCCGCGCTGTCCGTACGTGATCGACGCCTGTAAGGAGCGCGAGCCCGATCTCCTCGCGGTGGACACGCCCGAGCACGACGCACGCTGCATCCGGTGGAAGCACGTCGCGGAGATCATCGGCACGGGCGAGGCCGCGGTCGCCGAAAAGCTGGCGGTGCGGACCTGACCGTCTCGGGCGACATCACCGTCAAGGGGCCGCCGCTCATCGAGCTCGTGAACGTCACGCGCGCGTTCAAGACGCCGGGCGGCGTCATCAAAGCAGTGGACGGCGTATCCCTCGCGCTCGGACAGAGCGAGGCGATATGCCTCGTCGGCGAGAGCGGCTGTGGGAAGACGACCACGGGACGGATGCTCGCGGGACTGCTGCGACCGACGAGCGGTCAACTGCTCTTCGAAAGCAAGGACGTGTGGACGACAAAGGGAAAGGAGCTCGCGCGCTTCCGCCGCTCAGTGCAGCTCGTGCATCAGGATCCGTATGCGTCGCTCAATCCCATCCGCACCGTCTATCAGACGCTCTCGGCGCCGCTGTTCCGCCATAAGAAGGTCAGCGATCGGCGCGGGGCGATCGGCGCCGTCACCGAACTTCTTCAGCGCGTCGGCCTCACTCCGCCCGCGGACTTCCTCATCAAGTACCCGCACCAGCTCTCCGGCGGACAGCGCCAGCGCGTGTCCATCGCGCGCGCGCTCAGTGTCGACCCGCGCGTGATCGTCGCCGACGAGGCGGTGTCGATGGTCGACGTATCCATCCGCATCAGCCTGCTCAACCTGCTCCTCGCGCTGCGCGACGAGTTCCGCGTGACGATCGTGCTCATCACGCATGACCTCGCGGTCGCGCGCTACTTCGCGCGGCGCGGCCGGATCGGCGTCATGTACCTCGGCCGCGTCGTCGAGCTCGGCACATCGGAGCTCGTCGTCGGCGATCCCGCGCATCCGTACTCGGCGGCGCTCGTCGCGGCGATCCCCGAAGCCGACCCGAGCCTCACGCGTTCGAAGGAGCGCGTCGAGCTGCGCAGCGCCGAGGTGCCCAGCCTCCTGCGCCTCCCGAGCGGCTGCACCTTCCATCCGCGCTGTCCGCTGTTCGAAGAAGGGCTCTGCGACGTCAGGGTGCCGGAGCTCCTCGGGATCCCCGACGGGCGCGAGGTCGCGTGTCACGTGGCCGTCCGCGAGCGTGCGCCGGCGGCAGAGCTCATCGGAGTGAGGTAATGGACCCTCAGATACTGCGCGCGAACTTCGCACTCGCGCTCTTCATCATCATTGGGGCTCTTCTCGTACTCCCCTTCGAGGACACGAGTTCAGCCGGGTTCGTCGTAACGGTCCTCGCGATCGTCGTCGGGCTCCTGTTCGTCGGCGTGCTCGCGCTTCTCGCGCGATGGTCGTCGCCCCGCATCCCTGACGTAGATGACAAAGGGAGCCGAACGCGCTACACCGGCAAGCGTCCGGGCGGACCGTAGGCGTCTTGAGGACCCCCGGCGAAGGAGAGGGATCGAATGACTGACGCGAAACTTCGATACAACCCGACCCGCCGGCGGTTCCTACGTGACTCGACGCTCACGACGATCGGCCTCATGGTCGCCGCGTGCGCGCCCGGCACGACCGGTCCGACGGGCGGCGGCACCGCGAAGAAGGGTGGCGAGTTCCACGGTGGATGGCCGTACGTGCTCCCGCCGGCAGGTCACTGGAACGGCTACGCGCCGAACGGGATCCTCACGACCGGCATCTACCGGCACCTCTGGCTGACGACGCTCGGTATGTACCTATGGGCCGACAAGAAGTTCGAGTACTGGCTCGCCGAGTCCTCGGGATACAAGGGCGAGAACTATGAGCTCAAGCTGCGCTCGGGCATCAAATGGAGCGACGGCACGCCGTTCACCGCGAAGGACGTGTACACGACGTTCAACGTCGGCCGGCTCGACAACTTCACGATCTGGAACTACATCGACCGGATGGACATCGTCAACGACCAGACGATCAACTTCCACTTCACGCGCCAGTCGAGCCTCGCCGAGCGCCTCTTGCTGCGCGAGCCGACGCGACCGGACGCACTCTACGGCACCTACTCGAAGAAGCTCGACGACCTCGTGAAGGCCGGCAAGAAGAGCACCGACCAGGAATGGAAGGACCTGCGCACCGAGAAGGATGCGTTCCGCCCGAAGGAGCCGACTTCCGTCGGCCCGTACAAGATCGATCCCGCGACGCTCACGGAATCGCAGGTCACGTTCGTGAAGAACCCCGGCGGGTATGCCGCGGACCGCGTGAACTTCGACAAGGTCGTCGTGTACCAGGGCGAGACGAACCAGATCTCGCCGCTCGTGCTGTCCGGCGACGTTGACTACGCGACGCACGGATTCACGCTCGCTGTCGACAAGGCCATGCAGGACGCCGGCATCCGCATCGCGCGCCCGCCGCTGTACACCGGCCCGGCGCTCTTCTTCCACTGGGAGAAGGCGCCCGAGTTCCAGGACGTGCGGCTGCGTTACGCGGTCGCGCACGCGATCAACAAGGCGGAGTCGGCGGCCATCACCTACGGCGACTCCGGCAAAGCGCAGAAGTACATGGCCGGCTTCAGCGACCAGCTCGTGCCCGACTGGATCGGGTCCGGTGACCAGGGGAAGCTGAAGGAGTACGAGTTCAGCACCAGTAAGGCCGACCAGTTCATGAAGGACGCCGGCTACGCAAAGGGCTCCGACGGCTTCTGGGCGAAGAACGGCAAACGCCTGGAGTACGAGCTCGTCTTCCCGAGCGACTTCGCCGACTGGTCGAGCGCCGCGACGCACGCGGCCGAATCGCTGACGAAGTGGGGCTTCAAGGTCACGGCGCGCGGCATCGTGAGCTCGACCCAGTTGCCTGAGGTGAACGACGGTAAGCACGCGTTCTTCGTTCGCGCGTGGGGCTCGTCGACGGCACCGCATCCGCAGTACTCGTACATCCAGAACCTCCGCGCGAACAACACCATCCCCGCCGGCGGCGGCATGAAGTACCCGCTCAAGCAGAAGCTCGCGAGCGGTGAAACGGTCGACCTCGACGACCTGATCAACCAGACCGGCGATGGCCTCGACGAGAGCAAGCAGAAGGCGGCCGTGACCAAGCTCGCGCTCGCGTTCAACGAGCTGCTCCCGATCATCCCGCTCTGGCAGCGCTTCGGGAACAACCCCATCAACGACAAGAAGCGCGTCGCGGGCTGGCCCGCCGACGGCGACCCGATCTACAAGAACCCGGACGGCGACAGCTTCGCGATGACTCTTCTCGTCCGCGGGACCATCGGATCGAAGTAGTTCCTCGCGCGGCCATTTGAGAGGGCGCTCCGAGAGGAGCGCCCTTCTCATGTGCGCGTGTGTGCGGCTTCGCGGCGGTCGCGGCTCGCTCGCCACGCCGCCACTTGGCCGTGCTGAATGAGAGTTGGTCCGAGTGGCGGCTCACTCCCGTGAGGCTCGCTCGACGCGACCGCCTTGCGCCGCACACACGCGTGGCGCACGGCGCCGCGCGTCGCGACCGCGAACACCTCTACAAGGAGCGCGCCTCTTGCGTAGGCTGCGCTCGTCATGCGAATTGGCGTGATCGGTACGGGGTTCGCGGGCGCGATGCATGCGCGCAGCGCGCAGGGGCTCGACGACGTCCGGGTCACGGCGATCGCCGCAGCGACGCCGGAAGAAGCCGCGCCGATCGCGGAGGAGGTCCGCGCGCGCATCGAGAGCGAGCCGCTCGCGCTGTGCTCGGCGAAGGATGTCGACCTCGTCGTCGTCGCGACGCCGACGCACCTGCATGCCGACTACGCGATCGCCGCAGCGAAGGCCGGCAAGCACGTGTTCTGCGAGAAACCGCTCGCGCGCACGCGCGAGCAGGCCGAGGCGATCGTCCGCGCGTGCGAGGACGCGCGCGTCGCGCTCGCCGTCGGCCATGTCGTCCGCTACTTCCCCGAGTACCAGATCGCGAAGCGCATGATCGGTGACGGCACCCTCGGAAAGCCGGCCATCGCGACCCTGGTGCGTGGGAATTTCCCGGTCGGATCGGCGCGCGCGTGGTACCTCGACCCAGAGAAGAGCGGCGGCGTGGTGCTCGATCTCATGCTCCACGACCTCGATACGGCGCGCTGGTGGTTCGGCGAGCCCGCGCGCGTCTACGCGCGGCGCTTGCACACCGGCGCGAGCGGTCTCGACTACGCGATCGCGACGCTGCGCTTCGCCGACAGACCGATCGTGCACATCGAGGGCAGCTGGGCCGAGCACGCTGGGTTCCGTACGGGCTTCGAGCTCCGCGGCGACCGAGGCATGCTCGTGCACGACAGCCGCGCGGCGTCGCCGTTCCTCGTACAGGCGCCCGGCGGTGCCGGCTCACCCGCGATGATGGCGACGCCCACGCTCGCGGAATCGCCCTACCGCCGACAGCTGCGCGACATCTTCGCGCGTGTCGCGCGTGGCGATCGACCACTGGTCGACGGACGCGAAGGGCTGCGGTCGCTCGCGCTGGGCCTCGCGGTCATCGAGTCGGCGGACAGCGGCAAGGTCATCGAATGGCGGGCGTGAAGCTCCGCGTCGGGCTCATCTCGTTCGCGCACGTGCACGCGGCCGGCGTCGCGCGCACGCTGCGGGCGCTCGACCAGGTCGACTTCATCGGCGTCCACGATGAGGATGCCGCGCGGGGACGTGCCGCAGCGAAAGAGCACGGCGCGCGATGGCACGAGTCGCTCGATGGTCTGCTCGCCGCGAGCGACGCGGTCGTGATCGAGTCGACGAACGCGGATCACCGTCGCTACACCGAGGCGGCGGCGGCACGCGGCGTCCACGTGCTCACTGACAAGCCGATCGCGACGACCGTCGCGGACGGCAAGGCGATGATCGACACCTGCGCGCGCGCCGGCGTGCAGCTCGGCATCGCGTTCCCGGTGCGCAGTAGTCCCGCGGTCATCGCCCTGCGCGAGGCGATCGCCGGCGGGATGCTCGGCACCATTCGCGCGGTGCGCGCGACGAATCCGGGGCAGTATCCCGGCCGTTGGTTCGGCGACAAGAAAGCGGCCGGCGGCGGCGCGGTCATGGATCACACCGTCCACGCCGCGGACGCGATCCGCTGGCTCCTCGCGGACGAAGTGACGCGCGTCCACGCCGAGCTCGGCTCGTTCATGTACGGGCTCGACGTCGAGGACTGCGGCATCCTCACGCTCGATCTCGCGTCGGGTGCGTTCGCGTCGATCGACTGCAGCTGGTCGCGTCCACAGACATTCCCAACGTGGGGCGGCGTGACCCTGCATGTCGTCGGTGACAAGGCGACCGTCGACATCGACGTCTTCCGTCAGGCGCTCACCCACTATGACGACGCCGCGGGGCGCGCGAAGCTCGTCGGCTGGGGCGACGACCTGAATACGCGGATGATCGGCGACTTCGTCGATGCGATCCTCGCGCGCCGGCGCGTGCCCATCGACGGCGAGGCGGGACTGCGTGCGCTCGAGGTCGCGATCGCGGCATACCGCTCCGCGGAGATGCGGAGGCCAGTGGATATCGCCGCGGTCCGGGCGTGAGCCAGTCGCTCGACGATCATCCCGAGCTCATCGTCGTTCTCGGCGGCGGCATGCAGCCGGACGGCACTCCCGCCGCATCGACGCTCGCGCGTGCGACGGCCGGGGCGGATCTCGCGCGCGAGCATCCGGACGCGGCGATCATCTGCTCGGGTAGCCACGGCGTCGGACGTCGGCCGAAGCGAAGCGAGGCCGCGTCGATGGCCGACATCATCGTGGCCGCGGGGGTCGACCGCGCGCGCATCTTTCTCGAGGACCAATCGCGCGACACGATCGGCAACGCGGTCCATGTCGCCGAGCGCTACCTCGCGGCGATCGCGCCTCGCCCGATCTTCCTCGTCACGTCCCCCTTCCATCTCGATCGGTCGGTGAAGACCTTCGCGCTCGTCGTCGGTCCGCAGTGGCCGATCCGCGGTGTCGCGAGCGGACCGGCGAGCGACGATCCCGAGCGCGCTCGGCACGAGGAACGGTTCCTCGAGCAGACGCGGCTGTATCTCGCGGACACGACGCCCGGCGACATCGCGGGAATCGCGAAGAAGCTACGGGTTAGGCCGCCAGACCCATCCGCTTCGCGATAGCCTCGTCGATAGCTTCGAGGTCGACCTCGATCTTCACCTTGTCACCAACGAGCACGCCGTTCGGCACGGGCATGTTCCAGGTGAGACCGAAGTCGCTGCGGTCGATCGCGAGCGTCGCCGTAGCACCGAGGTGCTGGCCACCCTGACCGTCGATACCGACGCCCAGCAGCTCGATGTCGAAGCTGACGGGGCGCGTGGTCGTTCGGATCGTGAGATCGCCGGCCGCGGTGTACCGGCCGTCGCCCTTGGGGAAGATCGCGTTGCTCTTGAAGGTGATACGCGGGAATCGCTCGGCGTCGAAGAAGTCGGCCGAACGGAGGTGCGCGTCGCGCTTTGGATCGCCTGTGTCGATCCCCTTCACATCGGCGTCGATCTCGAAGCTCGCCTTCTCCGGCGCGCTTGCGTCGAGCTCCAGCCGACCGCCGAGCTTGCCGAGTCGGCCACGAACCGTGCTCACCATCATGTGCTTGACCGAGAAGTGCACTTGCGTGTGCGCCGGGTCGATGTACCAGTTCATGTCTGTCCCCTTTTCGCCAACGGCGAACTAGTTGCTGGTACAATCAACTAGTTGCCTAGGCAATCTATTCCTCGGCAGAGGCGGCGGTTGACGGAAGCCGAAGCGCGCGCGTGGGAGGCCTTCGTCAGGGCCTACGCGGCGACGTCGCATGTCCTCGAACGCGCTGCCGACACGCGCGGCGGCCTACCGCTCGGCGAGCACTTCCTGCTCGTCCAGATCGCGCGCGGCCCGGAGACCGGCGTCCGCCCGATGGACCTCGCCGATCTCTCGCTCCTCACGAGGAGCGGCATCACCCGCGCCCTGGACCGGCTCGAGCGCGACGGCCTCGTTGAGCGGCACGAGTGCCCATCCGATAAGCGCGGCGCGCTCGTCGTGCTCACCGCGAAGGGTCGTCACCTGCTGCGCCGATCCGCGCCAAGCCACATCCGCGCGATCGCGAAGCACTTCGCGGAGCCGCTCACCTCGCATGAGCTCACGGTCATCACCGCCGCGATGGAGCGGATCGCCGACACCGCGGGTTGACGCAAGCCGCCGCCGATGACCTCGGTGACGGAGGGATCCATGGAGAAGCTCGTCCTCGCGATCACCGCGGAGCATGCCGATGCGCTGCTCGACGGGACACGCGCCGCGGACCACCGGACATCGCCGCCGGCGCACCTCCCCGCGAAGGCGTACCTCGCGGTCGTCGGGACGGGAACGGTCGTCGGCGAATGCGTGCTCGGCGAGCGATCCGGGCGAACGAAGGCGGGCTGGACCCTGCCGGTGACGAAGGCGCGGCGCTACAAGCGGCCGCGTCCGGTGGCTGACTTCGGGCTTCAGAAGATCCCGCGAAGTTTCAGATACGTGTAGAGGTGAGGAGGGCGGCTTTGCCCACCCGACTCAGTTGGCGGGGCGCCACGCGAACTTCACGTGCTTGATGAGCTCGCCATCGGTCTCGAAGGTCCACGTCGTGTAGTTCGCGAAGTGTCCGGGCGCGCGCGTGAGGCCGCGCAGGATCACCGTCGTGCCCCGTTTTTCGCCATCGCGGATGCGCCGCAGGAAGTTCGGGGCCATGCGCACGAGCTGCCGCGCACCCTCCTTGCCGACGAGATCGCGGTCGCCGCCGGGGAGCTCGATCTGCACGTCCTCGGCGCACACGCTCGCGGCGCGCTCGGGATCTCGCGCCTCGAGGGCGTCCATGAATGTGCGGGCTGCCTCCATCGGGTCTGGCATATGGCCTGATTATGTACGCGTGCGGCAGGCCCGAGGGCTCGTCCCGTACGCGGCGGTGGCCGGGCTCATCGTCGGCGCCACCGTGATCACGCTCGTCGTGACGACGCTCAGCCCCACGGCCACGGCGCCAGCGGCCACTACACCCACGCCAACGGTGACGGCCACGGTCGCCGCGCGCCCGACAACAGATCTCTCGGCGAGCGGTCGACTCGCGTACTGGCGCACCGAGGCGAACGGTGACTACGTGCTGTGGCTCGCGAACGCCGACAACTCCCGCCGGCGTTCGGTCGCGAAGGCCGACGCGCAGACGGTCGCGCGCACGAAGTGGTCCGTCGACGGCGCCGCAGTCGCGTACGTCGAGAGCGGCGTGCGACTCGTCGCCGTGCGCGTCGACGGCGGGACGACGACGTACACGCTCGCACCCGATCTGCGCTCCGACGGGTACCGCATCGTCGACCACCGCTTCTCGCCGAGCGGCGGACGCATCGCGGTGACCGTGCAACGTCAGACGGGTTCGCAGAGCGACGTGTACGTCTCGGGACCGGGCAATGGGTGGACGCGCCTCACGACGACCGAAGATGTGCTCGCCGCGGACTGGATCAGCGAAGAGGAGCTCCTCGTGCAGACGACCGGCGGGATCGTCGGACGTCTTCGCGCGGCGGGTCGCGATCAGCTGCGGCCGCTCACGGGGATGAACGCCGCGACGCCGATCATCGGCGACGACGGACGTGTGTACTTCCTCGCGGGCCGGGTTTCCGGATTCGCCGGCGCGCAGGAGACACTCGTCTTCGCCGCGAGCGCGAGCGTGTGGAGCACGACGATCGACGGCGAGGACCTGCGCCGCGAGCAGTCGCTCGATCCCGACAGCTTCCGTCTCGATGGGCAGTGGCCCGGCGGCTTCCTCCTGCATCGCGGGACGAACCCGGCGCAGGTCGCGTTCAGCAAGGGGATCGTCGAGCTCCCCACGAATGCCGGCCTCATCGAACGCCTCAGCGTGTCGGCCGACCGGCACTTCGCGATCGGACTCGCGGGTGGGAATCTCGTGCGCGTCGATATCACGTCCGCCGGCGCGCCGGGCAGCGCGGTGGTGCTGCTCGGCTCGGTCACGCAGGGAGACGCTTGGTTCCCGCACGCCGCCGCGCTCGCGCGCATCACGCCATCGAAGGCGGATGTGCCCACGGCGCGATTCGTGTTCGCGCTCGGTGGACACCTGTGGACGATGGGGAGCGACGGCGTGCCGAGCCTTCTCCGCGCGGGCAATCAGAACAGCCAAACGCTGCGGCGGTTCTCGACCATCGCGGTGCCACAGTGGTCTCCGAGCGGCGACCGCGTCTTGACCGTTGAGAGCCTCGCGCCCGGCGCGTCGGCATTCCAGCTCATCGCCGTGACGATCGATCGCGCGGGTCAGGTCAAGCGCTACAGCGCGCCCTCATCCATCGGTCGCCTGCCGACGTGGTCGCCGGACGGTGCGCAGATCTCGCTCGTCGCGCTTCCAGCGGCCGACGGCGATCCCGTCGTTCTCTCGAGCGACCTCTCGATCCTGCTCATCGAGGCGGCCAGCAGCACGACGAAGGCGACCATCCCGGGGCGCGAGGCGTACTGGACGAAGGCCGGCGTGCTGGTGCTCAGCAACGGCTCGTGGCGCGTCGGCGATCGCGCACGCGACGCGCAGAGCATCGAAGTGTGGAGCGGGAGCCAGAAGCGCGAGCTGACGACGGTCGCGAAGCTCACCGCCGATCCGCGCGCGCAGTGGCCGTCGGCCACGGCCTCGCGCGGGGTGACGCAGACGAGCGTCCTCACGGCGTCGCCGGACGGTGGTCACTTCGCTGTGCACATCACGCTCCTCGATCAGACGAGCAGCGTTCGGACGTTCGCGGTCGTGCGCGCGCGCGACGGCAACGCGAGCGCGATCGTCGCCGGCGACACGGTCAACGACGAGGCGTGGGCGTCGGCGGGGCGATTCGTCGGATACACGCTGGGCTCGCCGCAGCAAGTCGGCGTGAGGCAGCGCGCGGTCGTCCGCGACGCCGAGACCGGTGACGTCGTCCTCGAACAGGACGGCCGCTTCGCGGGCTGGTCGCCCGACGGCGCGTGGATCTACATCGCGAGGTCCGACGGTCTCTACGCGATGCGTCTGGGCGGCGGACAGGCCGTGCGCTTCTCGCCCTACGGCGTCGTCGTGTCGGCCACGAAGCCCTAGCTGAGGTCCTCCTAGCCGAACAGGTCCTTCGCATCCGTCGCGAACCGCTCCAGCGCCTTTACGTGTTCGCCGAGCGAGGCGTACCCCGCGCCCATCGTGTTGATCTCGAGGTGTGTGCACCGCAGATCGTCGCGGAAGGCGCGCGCCATCTTCACCCACTCGTCCGGCCCGCCGTGGATGCGCGCGATGCTCAGCCGCCCCTCGATCGGGAACGCGTCGGCGTCCCTGCCGGCGTCACGCAGATAGCCGCGGAAGCGCTCGAAGGTCGCGCGTCCGTTCTCGTTCGGGACGTGCTGCGCGAACCAGCCGTCGGCGATGCGCGCGATGCGCCTCAGCGCGTCTTCCGCCGAGCCGCCCATCCACACCGGGATCGGACGCTGCACCGGCAGCGGGTTGATGCCGGCGCGATCGACATGATGCCAGCGTCCGCTGAAATCGACGACGGGCTCGGTCCAGAGACGCCGCATCAAGGCGATCTGCTCCTCGATGCGGCGGTTCTTGTTGGTGAAGC
>VBJD01000097.1 GCA_005887995.1 Chloroflexota bacterium | reverse complement strand
CAGGGCGCGAGCGGGCCCGCGTGGAAGTTGTTGAACGTCGCCGCGGGCGTGGCCGCGGTGGCTGCTAGGCAGAGCGCTCCGACGATGATGCCCATCCGTGTCGAGTAGCGCGCGTACCGCGCCCACTGCACATCCTGATCGAAGACTCTCGCGATGACGAAGAACGCGGCGAGCAGCGTCCCGAAGGTGAGCAGCGATGCCGCAAAGTGCACCTCACCGTGCGCGGTCGACGGCTGGCCCGCAAGGTCCGTTGGAAAGAGTCCGGCGAGGACAAGCCCGAGGCCGCTTAGAGACAGGAGCACCACGCTCACGCGAACGGCCGGGCCGTCCGCAAGGCCGCGCCGCAGACCCGCTGCGAACACGATCAGCAGGGCACCGAAGGCGATGAAGTTCGCGGTCTGGAGCCAGCCGGCCTCCCCGATCGCCAGATCGCTGACAAATCGGGTCACCGGGTCGTAGCCATCTCGCATCAGCCCAGCGACGGTCAGGACCGATATGAAGATGATCGGTCCGGCGACGCCCGCGATCGCGGCCGCGAGCTGCAGTGACATTGCCATGGGTCACATGCACGCCGGGTGCCGGTCTTGTCTCCATACTTGCGCGCGGGATGGGGAGACTCTGGCTCGACGCGAAGACGATGCGCGAGCTCGGACATCAGGTGGTCGACGCGATCGCGGAGCGTCTCGTGCGGCCGTGGGACGCGACCCCCATCATCGCCGCCGCTTCGCCCGACGAGCTCGCCGCGCGTCTCGCCGAGCCCGCGCCCGAGGACGGTCGACCGTTCGACGAGCTCCTACGCCGTCTCGATCGCGATGTCCTCCCGTTCATGACGCGCAACGAACATCCGGGGTACTTCGCGTACATCCCGGGATCCGGGACGTGGCCCTCCGCACTCGGCGATCTCATCGCGAGCGGGCTCAACATGGACGTCGGCTCGTGGTCGCTCTCCGCAGGTCCGAGCGAGCTCGAGCTCGTCGTGCTCGACTGGTTCAAGCAGTGGATCGGCTACCCGTCCCACGCCGCGGGCGTCCTCACCAGCGGCGGATCGGCGGCGAACATGACCGCCCTCGCGTGCGCGCGCGAGGCCGTCGTCGGCGCGATGTCCGATCGTCTCGTCGTCTACTGCGCGGACCACGCGCACTCGTCGGTCGCGCGCGCCGCGCGCATCCTCGGCTTCCGGCCCGATCAGCTGCGGGTCCTGCCGGTCGACGAGCGCTACCGCATGCGCCCCGACGCGCTCGTGCACGCGATGGACGCGGACATCCGCGCCGGCCGGGAGCCGCTCTTCGTCGCGGCCGTCGCTGGATCGACCAGCACCGGCGCCGTCGATCCGCTCCGGGAGATCGCCGCGATCTGCAAGGAGCGTGGCGTCTGGCTCCACGTCGACGGCGCGTACGGCGCCTTCGCGGTGCTCAGCGAGCGGGGCCGCGCCACGTTGCGCGGCCTCGAGCTCGCCGACTCCATCACGCTCGACCCGCACAAGTGGCTCTATCAGCCGTTCGAGTGCGGCTGCCTCCTCGTGCGGCAGGGCCATCAGCTGCTGAACGCCTTCGAGATCGTGCCCGACTACCTGCGCGACGCGAAGACCGGTGTGCCGCGCGAGGTGAACTTCGCGGACTACGGCATGCAGCTCTCGCGGACGTCGCACGCGATCAAGGTGTGGCTGTCGGTGCAGTACTTCGGGCTCGCCGCGTTCCGAGAGGCGATCGATCGCTGCATCGATCTCGCGCAGCACGCCGAGGAGCGCATTCGCCGAAGCGATCGGCTCGAGCTAGTGAGTCCCGCCGCGCTCGGGATCGTGTGCTTCCGCCGGCGTACCGACGGCAGCGAGGACGAGGCCGAGCGCACCAACGCCCACCTCATAAGGGCGCTGTCTCGTGGCTCGATCGGCTTCGTGTCGTCGACACGGCTGCGCGGACGTTTCGCGGTGCGCCTTTGCGTTCTCAACCACACCAGCCGCCGCGAGGACGTCGACGCCGTCATCGATCACTTCGAGCGCGCCGCGGTCGACACGCGCGCGGCGGCACCCGCACCCGTGGTCCGACACGAGCGCGACGCACGCATCGAGGAGGGCTGGCTCGGCGCGCCGCGCGTCGATCCCGACGTCGTGCGATCCCTGCCGCTCTTCGCGGAGCTCGACGACCGCGACGTCGAGCGCGTCGCGCGCATCGCACGCGAGGTGCGTTTCCCGGCGGGCGCGGCGATCGTCGAGCAATGGGAGGTCGGTCGGGAGTTCTACGCGATCGTCGACGGCACGGCGCGCGTCTTCAAGGACGGCAAGGAGATCGCGGAGATGGGACGCGGCGATTACTTCGGCGAGCTCGCAGCACTCGAGTGGGGTGCGAGCTTCTCGTATCCGCGCCTCGCGACGGTCCTCGCGACGACGGACGTGCGCGCGCTCGTACTACCCGGGCCCTTCTTCAACGAGCTCGTCCGCGACGCGCCGAGCGTCGCCAGCCGCATCCGTCACACCGTCCGCGAGCGCATGGCGCGGGCGTAGTAGCGCCACGGCCGGCACGGTCTCGCGATCGCTCGTGGCATCCGCGCGCGCGATGCTCATACCGGTCAGCGCCAAAGTCACGGGCAGCACCGCCCCGACGCCGATGAGCGCGACGCGCACGTCGAAGAGCTGCACGAGTGCGGGCGCGAAAAGCGAGCCGATCGCCAGCGCGGCCATGGACAGCCCCTCGAGGACGCCGAACACTCCCGAGAGGACGTCGACTCGCGCGACGCGTTGCAGGAGCGTGCGCGCCGCGACGTCGGCGAGGCTGCGGCCGATGCCCGCGAGCGCGATCATCGCCGCGACGGTCCAGGCATCGCGCAGCAACGCGATCGCCGCGATGCCGCCGCCCCACACGACCGCCCCGAGCGCGACACCGCGGACCAGACGTCGACCGCCGAGCGCACGCGCCGCCGCGACCGCACCGATCACGCCGCCGAGGCCCATCGCCGCGTTGAGGATCCCGACGCCGGCGTCGCCGGTGCGCAGCACGTCGAGCGCGAGCGCGACGAAGAGGACGTCCATCGCGCCGATCTGCACAGACTCGGCGGCGAGGAGCGCGACGAGCGACGCCGCGCCGCGATCCTGCGCTAGCGAGCGGAACGCGGTTCGCGGATCGAGACGCGCCCGCACCCCCGGACGCGGCACATGGGCGACGCGCAGTGTCGCCACGACCGCGCCACCCGCCGCGACCGCGAGCGCCATCGCCGCGTAGACGAGCGCCGCGCCTCCGATCTCGAGGAGCGCGCCGGCGATCAGCGGCGCGACGAGGATGCCGGCGTTCTCGATCGCCCCGAGCGCGCCGTTCGCGGCCGTCAGCTGCGGAGGCGTCGTCGCGAGCGAGGGAACGATGCCGTTCTGCGCGGGCCGCGTGATCGTCACCGTCGTCGCGGCGACCGCGGCGAGCGCATACACCGGGAGCAGCGGCGCATCCGCGGCGATGGCCGCGGCCGTCGCGCCCATCGCGAGCGCCTGCGCGACGTACGACGCGACGAGGACACGCTCGCGCGTGTAGCGATCGGCGAGGGTCGAGGCGAACGGCGCGAAGAATGCCGCGGGCACGAGCTGCACGACCGCGACCACGCCGCTGCCGAGGACGCCCGCGTGGTCGTACGCGTACACGAGCATGGCGATCCACGTCGCCCACTCCGCGACGTTGAATGCGGCGAAGGCGGCGCCGATGCGTCGCAGCCTCGGGTCGTGCATCGCGCGGCAGCGTAGAGCCGAGCATTCGAGCAACTCGGTGTGGCGTGCGGCTCGCTAGGCTGTGCGTCCTAGTGGCGAAGAGACGCTTCACCATCAGCGCGACCCTCCCGGCGTACGCTCCGCCGAGGAATGAGTGGCGCCGGCGCATGCACGCCGCAGTCCTCGAGGCGCAGACATTCCGCGGCGTTGGGTATCGCGAGAGCGATCAACTCGAGCTCCGGCTTTCGCTGTTCCTCGGTCAGCGCGACCTCGACGTGCACGACACCGACGAGCGCGTGAAGGACGTCGTCGACGCGCTCGAGGGTCGCATCGCAGGCCGTCGCAGCCGCAGGCGCATCGCGCCGATCGTCTTGTCCGGTCAGGTCCGCCGGATCATCCTCGAGAAGGACACGCGCTCACTGCGCGGCCGGCCGTTCGCGCAGCTGACGATCTCGCGCTACCGACGCCGCGCATAGATGCTTCGCACATGAGGTCCGCGCCGCAGCGAACGCGTCTCGGCACGGGCGCGCTCGTGTGGGCCGGCTTCGACGGACCAGAAGCGCCGGGCGAGTATCTCGACGGCGTGCGCACCGGCCGCATCGGCGGCGCGCTCCTCTTCGCGTTCCGCGGCAACACCAAGAGCAAGGAGCAGGTGCGCGCGATGCTGCGCGAGATCCAGGCCGCCGCGCGCGATGGCGGCCTTCCGCCGGTGCCGGTCGCGGTCGATCAAGAGGGTGGGCAGGTCGTGCGCGTCGCGTACCGCGCGGTCTTCCCGAGCGCGATGGCCATCGGCGCGACCGGCGATCCGTCCTACGCGGAGAAGGCCGCACGCGCCGTCGCGGAGGGCCTGCGCGCCGACGGCATCACCGTGAATCACGCTCCGGTCTGCGACGTCAACACGGAGGCGCGTAATCCGGTGATCGGCACGCGCTCGTTCGGCGACGACCCGGCGAAGGTCGCCGCGTTCGCGGCGGCGTGGGTGCGCGGGTCGGAGGGCGCCGGCGTCGCGACGACACCGAAGCACTTCCCCGGTCACGGCGCGTCCGCCGTCGACAGCCACTTCAAGCGCGTGGACGTGGCCGCCGACCGCGCGACCATCGAACGGCGCGATCTCGTCCCGTTCGTGGCGGCGTTCGACGCGGGAGCGACGATGGTGATGACGGCGCACGTGCGCTACCCCGCCCTCGACCCGCTGGCGCCGGCGACGATCTCGCGTCCGATCCTCACCGATCTCCTTCGGCGGGAACTGCGCTTTCGCGGGCTGTGCATCACGGACTCGCTGGACATGTCGGGCATCGAGGTCGACACGCCGGAGCACGTCATCGGTCGATCGATCGATGCCGGCATCGATGCGGTGATGGTCACGAGCCACATCGATCGCCAGCTTGCGGCGGCAGGCTGGATCGAACGCGCCGCATCGCCTGATCGAGTGCGCGAGGCGCTCGACCGTGTCTCATCCTTCCGCGAGCGGTTCGCGACGGGGGTGCCGAACGACGACATCGACGACGAGCCGGCCCGCGCCCTCGCCGCGGAGATCGCAGCGCGGTCGATCACCCATGTCGGTGCGCCGCTTCCACGCCTCGACGGCACCGTTCGGGTCACCGTCTTCATTCCTGGACGTGTCTCACCCGCGGAAGAGCTCTCGGATCCGCTCGGGACACTGGAGCGCGCGCTGCGCAATCACCTCGGTGGGCGGCTGCGGTTCGCTCGCGATGGGCAGACGCCAGACGGCGCCGGACCGCTGGTCGTCTGCACGTTCAGTGCGCTCTTTGACGCCGAGCAGGCTCGCGCTGCGCAGCGTCTGCTCGTTGATGGCGGTGTGCTCTGTGCGCTGCGCAGCCCGTACGACGCGACACTCGCGCCCGGTCACGCCGCGCTCCTCACGTACGGCGACGTGCCCGCCTCGCTCAACGCGCTCGCGGCGGTGATCGCCGGCGAGCGCGGGCCGACCGGACAGCTGCCCGTCCGGCTCCCTTGAAGCGGCGCGCGCTCCTGGCGATGGCCGGCGCGGCTGCCGCGAGCTGCGCGCTGCCGATGCCCGGCGAGGCGCCACCGCGGCTCTCCGCCACGCCGGTACCCGATCGCGTGCGCGCGATCGTCGCCGCGCTCTCCGTGGAGCAGAAGGTCGGACAGCTCATGAGCATCGCCTTCCACGGCAGCCGCATCACGCCGGCGGTCGAGGCGATGATCCGCCAGCGCGCGGTCGGCGGCCTCGTGCTGCGCGCCGAGAACGCTGAGGACGCGACGGCGCTCGCGAAGCTCGCGAGCGACCTGCAGGCGATCGCGCGCGACGCGAAGGTGCCGCCGCTGTTCCTGTCGATCGATCAAGAGGGTGGCCCGGTCATCCGTGTCGGCAAGGGCATGACCATCATGCCGGGCCAGATGGCGCTCGCGGCGACGCCCGATCCAGTGAACGCGGTCACGACGTCAGCGCTCATCGCAGCGAGCGAGCTGCGCGCCGCGGGCATCAACTGGAACCTCGCGCCGGTCGCGGACGTCAATGACGAGCCACGCAATCCGATCATCGGCAACCGTTCCTTCGGATCCGATCCGAAGCAGGTGTCGATGCTCGTCGCGCAGGCGATCGCGAGCTATCGGGCCGGTCGGCTCCTCGCGTGCGCGAAGCACTTCCCGGGTCACGGCGCGACGACGACCGACTCGCACACCGGCCTCCCCGAGATCGACTCGGATCGCAAACGGCTCGATGCGGTCGAACTCGTCCCATTCAAGGCGGCGATCGCCGCGGGCGCGCCGGCGATCATGAGCGCGCACATCGTCGTACCCGCGCTCGACGCGACACCGAGCCTTCCCGTGACGCTGTCGAAGAAGGTGATGACCGATCTGCTTCGGGGCGAGCTCGGCTTCACTGGCATCGTCGTCTCTGACGACCTCGAGATGGGCGCGCTCGCGTCCATCGGCGAGGCGCGGGCAGGACTGGGGGCCCTCGAGGCGGGCGTCGACCATCTGCTCTTCCGCTTCGACGAGTCGGCGCAGATCGAGGGTCACCGTCTCATGGTCGACGCGGTGAAGAGCGGCAAGATCTCGGCGGCTCGCCTCGATGCGTCCGTGGCGCGTCTGGTCGGCGCGAAGGTCGCGCAGGGTCTCTACGATCCAGCGCCGTCCGACAGCGTGGACCGCGACGCCAATGCGCGCACCGCGACGGACCTCGCACGCCAGAGCATCACGCTCCTGAAGAGCAACGGCGTCCTCCCGCTGCGTGGCAAGGTGCTCGTGCTCGCCACGGGACTCATCGACATCTCGCAGGTCGCGGGCGACAGCGACATCGCGGCAGAGATGGTCGCGCTCCGGCCGAACACGACGGGCCACCGCTTCGCGCGCGCGACGGACGATTTCATCAGCGCCTCGGTGAACGAGGCGCGCGGATACGACGCGGTCGTCGTCGGTGCGGCCGACGTCGGCGTCAACGAGGATCAGCGCAAGCTCATCGATGCCGTGGCCCAGGTGAAGCCGACGGTCGTCGTCTCGCAGCGTGCGCCGTATGACTCGCTGTACGTTTCCGGCGTGTCCGCGTTCGTGTGCGCGTACAGCGGTCGCGTTCCGACCTTGCGCGCGACGATCGAGATCCTCACGGGTGCGCGCAAGCCGACCGGCCGCCTTCCGGTGGAAATCCCCGGGCGCTTCCCGCTCGGCGCGGGGATGAAGGACTTCAGCTGAGCCTCGCGTCGCCAGCGCGCGCAGTCGCCGAGGCCGCGATCGGGTCGCTCTGCACGGCCTGCGTCGTGCGCGTCGAGCGCAGGGGCGAGACCGACGCCTTCGCCGTCGGTTCGTTGTGTCCCGATCCGGACGCCGGACCCGACGCGCCTTGCACTGTCGACTCGATCTTCGATCTCGCATCACTCACGAAGCTCGCGACGACGGCGCTCGTGCTCTCGTTCGTGCGCGAGGCGATCCTCGATCTCGCGATGCCGCTGCGCGAGCTCGTCCGCGACTTCCGCGGTGGTCGCAAGGACGACGTCACGCTGCGACATGTCCTCACGCACACCGCCGGGCTCACCTGGTGGCTGCCGCTGTGGCGCGAGGTGAAGACGATCGAGGAGGCCGCCTGGCGCGCCGCGCAGGAGCCGCTCGCGCAGGACATCGGCACGTTCCGCTATAGCGACCTCGGCTACATCATGCTTACGCAGGCACTCGCTGAGGTCGGCGCGGCGCCGTACGGGAAACTCGTGCGGGAACGCGTGCTCGGTCCGGTCGAGGCGCAGCACTGCGCGTACGGACCGCTACGCAAGGAGTGGTGCGTCGCGACGGAGCGCGACGACGAGTGGCGAAAGAAGCGGCTGCGCGGTGAGGTCCACGACGAGAATGCCTTCGCGATGGGCGGCGTCGCCGGGCATGCGGGTCTCTTCGGCACGGCGGCGGACGCCGCCGCGATCGCGCGCGTGTACCGCGACGGCGCGGTCATCGGCAACGAGCTCGCGCGTGACGCGCGCAGCGAGCTCGTTCGCGACGACAACGTTCGCCGCGGTCTCGGCCTCGCGCTGCGCGCGCCACGCGAGGCGATGGTCGGCCGCTACATGAGCCTCGACACGTACGGGCACACCGGATTCACGGGTACCTCGCTCTGGATCGATCCCGCGATCGACCTCACGGTGATCATCCTCACGAACCGCGTGTACTTCGGCAGAAAGAACGACGACGAGATGTACAAATTCCGCATCGCCGTGCACGAAGCCGTGAGCAAGCCGTTCGCGGAGGCTGTCTGAGTGAGACTGAAAAGCCGAGCGACGAGCGCAGGGGCAGGGGCCCCTGTTCAGCGAGCGCAGCGAGCGTGACCGCGAGGAGCGAGTCCGGCTCTCGAGTGACAACGAGAGGTTGAGCAAGTGATCGCCATCGGGATCATGTCGGGGACTTCGGGGGACGGCGCGGACGCGGCGGCTATCGAGCTCGATGTCCCAGCGAAGGAGGTGCGCGTGCTCGCGACCGCGAGCGCGCCGTTCCCAAAGCGCGTGCGCGACGCTGTGCTCGCGCTGGGTGAGGGCGGCACGGCCGACGCACGGGAGATCGCGCGCCTCCATGGCCTGCTCGGCGACGAGTACGCCGCGCTCGCGCAGGGCATCGCGACGAAGCTCGGGCGAAAGCCCGACGTCATCGCGCTACACGGACAGACGATCGCGCACCTGCCGGAGGAGAAGGTCACGTTCCAGATCGGCGACGCGGCGCGCGTCGCGATGCGCACCGGTGTCCCGACCGTCGACGACCTGCGCAGCGCTGACGTTGCCGCCGGCGGCCAGGGCGCGCCGCTCGTCCCGTTCGGCGACGTCGTCCTCTTTGCGCGCCTCGCGCCGGTCGCCGTGCTCAACATCGGCGGGATCGCGAACCTCACGCTCATCCCGTCAGGCGGCGGGGACGTCGTCGCCTTCGACACCGGTCCGGGGAACATGGTCATCGACGCGGTCTCGGCGATGGCCGGCGCGACGCACGACATGGATGGACACGGTGCCGCCCGTGGGATGGTCGATCGGGTCGCCCTCGACGAGCTCATGCGCGATCCGTACTTTGCGCGCCGCGCTCCCAAGAGCACCGGCCGCGAACGGTTCGGCGCGGCGTTCGCCAAGCGCCTGCACGATCTCGTCGCGAAGCACGGCCACACGCACGACGACGCCCTCGCCACCGCGACGATGCTCACCGCGCGCTCCATCGGCGAGGCGATGCGGCGGGAGGCACGCGTGACGGTGTCGCGACTCCTTATCGCCGGCGGCGGCGCGCGCAACCCGACGCTCATGCGCATGCTCGCCGACACGATCGCGCCGGTTCGTCTCGAGCCGACCGACGCGCACGGCGTGCCCGCGGCGTACCGCGAGGCGATCGCCTTCGCGATCCTCGGCGCGTACCGCCTGCGTGGCGAGCCGAACACGCTGCCGTCGGCCACGGGAGCTGCACGCCCGGTGTCGGGCGGTGCCCTGCACCTGCCTTGATGGAATGCAAGCCCAGCGGGATGCTGCTCCCGTGACCAACAGTTACGTCGTTGGCATTGATGCGGGAGCGACAAAAACGCGCGCCTTTGCGGTGGATCGCAACGGAGAGGTCGTCGGTCGAGGTGCCGGTGGCGGCGCGAATCTTCTGTCGTCGAGCGATCCGCAGGGATCGATCGGCGCAGCGCTCAACGAGGCCCTCGGCGGACGTCCCGCTGAAGCCGTCGTGCTCTCCGCAGCGGGCGGCGACCGCAAGGCCGATCGCGAGCGCGGTCGCGAGCTGCTCGCGCGCGTCGCGCCGGCGGGCGCGCGCCTGCTCGTGACGCACGACGCGATCGCCGCGCTCTACGCGGGCAATCCCGCGGGATGCGGCGTCGTGCTCATCGCCGGGACCGGATCGATCGCGTACGGGCGCAATGAGGAAGGAGAGGAGGACCGCGCCGGCGGCTGGGGCTACCTCGTGGGCGACGAGGGCTCAGCGGTGTGGTGCGGCCTCGAGGCACTCCGCGCCGTCGCGCACGCGGTCGACGGGCGCGGCGCTCCGACGCGGCTCACCCCACTCCTTTTCCAGGAGCTCGGCGTCGGCGAGTTCGGCGACGTGCTGCCACACCTGTACGGCAAGCCGCATCCCGCGCCGGCGGTCATCGCGGCAGCGCGCGCGCTCGCGGTCGCATCGAGCGAGAGCGACGCGATCGCGATGAACATCCTCCAACGCGGCGCGGTCGCGCTCGCGCGCGCGGCATCGGTCGTCGCGCTCACGCTGTCGTTGCCGGGCGGCCCGGTCTATTTGTCCGGCGGCGCGTTCGAGAGCCTGCCGCTCCTGCAGCAGATGGTGCGGCTGGAGCTGCTCGGCTCA
Source organism: Chloroflexota bacterium (assembly GCA_005887995.1). Lineage (GTDB taxonomy): Bacteria > Chloroflexota > Limnocylindria > P2-11E > P2-11E > CF-39. Next base: position 84 of record VBJD01000097.1, on the reverse strand, counting down.
TTGCCGCGCGCGAGCGTCGAACCGGTGCGCGAGGAGCCCGCGATGGGCGCGGCGCGCATCGCGATGGAGCTCGCCTGGACCGCG
>VBJD01000096.1 GCA_005887995.1 Chloroflexota bacterium | reverse complement strand
TTCGGCCGCGTCTCGACGCGCGGGCGCGAGCACGTCTACCTCGCGGCGGCGATCGTCGGGGAGGGCGTCGCGTTCGCGCTCGCGATCTTCGCGCGCGACGCCATGCTCATCGCGGTCGTCATGGCCCTGCTCGGGCTCGCGACCGGGCCGTTCGACGTCACGCTGTTCACCGTGCGTCAGCGGCGCACCGATCTGGCGTGGATGGGGCGCGCTTTCGCGGTGTCTATGGCGCTCAATTTCGCGGGATTCCCGATCGGCACCGCGCTCGGCGGCGTGATCGCGCCGCTCTCGATCGACGCGGCGATCGTCGTCGCGATCCTCGGCAACGTCTCCGGCGCGATCGTGTGCTTTTTCGCGCTGCCGCGCGAGCACGCCGCCGGGCCGGGTGGCTCTTAGGTACCGACGTCGCGGCGGCGCGTCGCGATCTGCGCCGCGACCGTAGCCGCAAGGCCGATGACGACGAGCGTGGCGATCCCGCCCCAACCGTCCTTCGACAGCGGCCGTCCGTAGAGGTCGTAGAAGGAGAGGTGCGCGATCCATTCGGGCCAGCTGAAGACCGCCGCGAATTGCTGGATGAAATAGGACCATATCGCCGTCGCGCCGAGCAGGACGACCGCGACGCGCGGGCGCCATCCGACAAGGAGTTGGCCGAGTGCGCCGATGGCGAACGCGACGGGGATGGTGAGCGCGGTCGCGAGCACGAAACGGCCGATGGGGACGTCGATGTCGTAGGCGAGCGCGCCGAGATACACCGCGGCCGATGACAATGCGATGACGATCGCGACCTCGACGAGCGTCGCCGCAAGGCGCTCGACGACAACGCGCGTCCGTGACGCACCGGACGCGAGGATCGCCTCGAGTCGCCCCTCGCCATCATCCGCGGCCCAGCCGTTCGCCTGCACGATGACCATCGCAGACAGCAGGAAGAGCGCGGTCGAGAACCACATGACGCCGACGAAGTCCGCGTACGCCGTGATGCCCATCACCTGCAGATAGACGCGCATCGACGGGATCGCGGAGAGCGTGTCGATCATGTTGCGCACGAGCGAGGTGAGGAACAGCCCGAGCGCGCCGAGCCCAAGGGCCCAGCCGATCGTCCACCAGCGCTGCTGATCGACGATCGCGATCACGGGGAGCCGGAGAAGCGGGTCGCGCGACGAGCGGTACGTCGTCGGCGCACGCCCGACACCGCGCCGTACAAGCGGACCGCCGATGTCGCGTACGGCGAAGGCGTCGATCGCGAGCAGCACCAGCACCATCGCGACGCCGAACAGGGCGAGCGACGCGCGCGTATCGACGGCGCCAGCTTCGAGGAGCGGCGTGCTTCGATCGAAGAGGTAGAAGGGCGAGAGCCATTTGAGTGCGCCCACGTCACCGCCGGCACGGCTCGACGAGTTGAGCATGTAGACCGCGATGAGGATGGCCGTGCCGAGGGTCCCCGCGACGCGACGCGTGGCCACGAGCTGCGCGACGAGCATGCCGAGGCCAAAGCCGACGAGCGTGACCGCGAGCACCAGCATCGCTTCGAGCGCCATGCCGCCGAGCGCTGTCGGATCGCCGGCGATGATCGTGCCGATCTGTGTCGCCAGGCAGGCGGCGGCGATCGAGACCGCCGACGCGATGACGAATCCCGCCGATCGTGTCGCGAGCCAGCGCAGGCGCGACACGCCCGAGGAGAGCCACGCTTCCGTGAGCCCGCGCTCCTCGTCCCCGCGCCCCACGCCAGCGCCGGCGAGCACGCCCCAGATCGCGAAGAGGAGTGCGACCGATCCGAAGGAGCGCCACGTCAGATAGCCACCCATCGTGTCGAGCTGCAGCGGCGCGGGCAGGATGTACGAGAGCTGCCGCCCGAAGAGCTCCATCTGCTGGGCGAAGAGCTGCCGCTCGACACGGGTGTGGCCCGCGATCTCGACGTAGCCGATCGCGTTGATGAGGCCGCTGAGCGCGCCAATGACAAAGAGCGCGATGGCCCCCGTGCGGTGCGAGCGGATGGCGATGCCGAGCAGCGTCACTGCCTCGCCGCCGGCTCCTGGTAATAGGAAAGGAAGATCTCCTCGAGCGTCGGCTCGCGGCTATCCAGGGTGAGAACAGACTTTCCCGCGAGCGCCGCGATGAGAGGAGCGAAATCCCCGCGGTACATGCCGGTCACCCGCTGGCCATCGACGCTGACTTGCTCGAGGCCGGGGACGCGAAGCATCTGAGCGGCTACCGCATCGGCGAACTCGATGACCACACGATGCGTGCGGATGCCCGCGAGCTGCGCGAGCGGACCGACGGTCGCGAGGTGTCCCTCGCGCACGATCCCGACGCGATCGCAGATGTGCTCGACCTCCGAAAGCACATGCGACGAGATGAAGATCGTCGCCCCACCGGCGCGCGCGTCGCGCACAAGGCCATAGAACTCCTGTTGGTGTAAGGGATCGAGCCCGCTCGTCGGCTCGTCGAGGATGAGCAGCGCCGGTCTCGGGGCGAACGCGAGCAGCAGCGCGAGCTTCTGCTTGTTGCCATGCGAGTACTCGCGGTACTTGCGCGAGAGATCGAGGTCCAGGCGACGCGCAACGCGCTCGACCTCGTCGCCGGAGACATCGCCACGGATGCCGGAGACGTACGCGACGATCTCCTCGCCGCGCCATCCGCCCCACTGCGGCAGCTCGCCGGGCACGTAGCCGATCCGCTTCTTCAGTCGCACCGCGTCGCGATCCACGTCCAGGCCGAAGACGGTTCCCGCGCCGCGCGTGGCGTGGATCATCCCCATCAGCAGCTTGATCGTCGTCGTCTTCCCGGCGCCGTTCGGCCCGAGGTAGCCGAAGACCTCGCCCTCGTTCACTGCCAGGTCGAGGTCGAAGATGCCGTGGCCGTTCCCGTAGTCCTTCGTCAGGCCCTTCGTCTCGATTGCGTTCATCACGAGCGGGATCGGCTAATCGCCCGCGAGCGCGACGGCCGCGGTGCCGACTGTCTCGGCGAACTGGCTCTCGTAGAGCCCGGCGTAGAACCCGTGCCGCGTGAGGAGCTGGTCGTGGGTGCCCTGCTCGACAATGCGGCCCTTGTCCATGACCACGATCTCGTCGGCGTTGCGGATGGTCGAGAGCCGGTGGGCGATGACGAACGACGTGCGGCCGTGGCGCAGTCGGGTCATGGCCTGCTGAATGAGCACTTCGGTGCGCGTGTCGACGTTGCTCGTGGCCTCGTCGAGGATGAGGATGCTCGGGTCCGCGAGGAACGCGCGGGCGATCGTGATGAGCTGCTTCTGACCCGCGGAGATGTTCGTCGCGTCCTCCTCGAGCTTGGTGTCGTAGCCCTCGGGCAGGGTGCGCACGAACGGGTCCACATGGGCGGCGGTCGCCGCTGCGACGATCTCCTCCATCGCGGCGCCCGCCTTCCCGTAGGCGATGTTGTCCCTGATCGTTCCTGCGAAGAGCCAGGAGTCCTGCAACACCATTCCGAACGCGCGGCGCACGGTGTCGCGCGGCAGGTCGCGCGTCTCGACGCCGTCGAGCAGGATCTCGCCTCCGTCGATGTCGTAGAAGCGCATGAGCAGGTTCACGATCGTCGTCTTGCCGGCCCCGGTCGGGCCGACGATCGCCACGGCCTCGCCGGGACGCACGTCGAGCGAGAAGTCCTCAATGAGTGGCTTGTCGGGCAGGTAGCGGAACGAGACGTCCTTGAACTGCACGTGACCGGCTACCTTCGCCAGCTCGCGCGCGGGCCTCCGGTCCGCCGTCTCCTCCGGCGCCGCGAGGAACTCGAACACGCGCTCGGCCGACGCGAGACCTGACTGCAGCAGGTTCGCCTGCGCCGCGATCTGCGTGAGCGGCATCGTGAATTGACGCGAGTAGGCGATGAACGCTGTGACATCGCCGAGGGTCATCGCGCCGGTCGCAACGCGGTAGCCGCCGATCACCGCGACGCCGACGTAGTTGAGGTTGCCGATGAAGAAGACCGCGGGCTGGATCATCCCAGACAGGAACTGCGCGCGGAACGCGGCGCGGTAGAGGCGCTCGTTCTGCTCGTTGAACTGCTCGATCGCGCTGCGCATCCGCCCGAAGACCTGCACGAGCATGTGGCCGGAGTGCATCTGCTCGACATGCCCGTTGAGCGCTCCCGTCTCGGCCCACTGCGCGATGAACTCCTTCTGTGACCGGCCGGCGACGACGATGGTGACGGCGAACGACAACGGGATGGAACCGACGGCGATCAGCGCGAGGATCGGACTGATCCACAGCATCATCCCGAGCACGCCGATGACGGTGAGGAACGAGGTGAGCAGCTGCGAGAGCCCCTGCTGGAGCGTCGTCGCGATGTTGTCGATGTCGTTGGTGACGCGCGAGAGCAGGTCGCCGTGCGCGTGGCTGTCGAAGTACGAGAGGGGAAGCCGCGCGAGCTTCGCCTCAGCGTCGCGGCGCAGCCCGAACACGGTGCGCTGAGCGACCCCGGCCATGAGGTACGCCTGCGCCCACGCGAAGAGCGAGGAGAGCGCGTACACCGCGACCGCTACGACGAGGATCTGCCCGAGGAGCGTGAAGTCGATGCCCACGCCGGGCACGACGTTCGTGCTCGAGAGCAGATCGGCGAACTGGTCCTGGCCGCGCGCCCGCAGAGCGGCTATGAGCTGGTCCTTCGAGACGCCCGCCGGGAGCTGCTTACCTATGACGCCGTCGAAGATGACGTTCATCGCGTTGCCGGCGATCTTCGGGCCGATGACCGACAGCGCGACCGAGATCGAGCCGAGCACGACGACGAGCAGGAGAGTCCCGCGCTCGGGACGCAGCCGCGCGACGAGCTTGCGCAGCGTGCCCTTGAAATCCTTCGACCGTTCCACCGGCACCGAGAGGCCCATGAACCCGCCGCCGCCCATCGGACGCCGGTTGGCGAAGCCGGCCGCACCGCCCGCGCCACCCGGACGCATGCCGGCTCCGCCTTGCGGCCGCAGCATCATGCCGCGGCCGCCGCGCCGAGCTGCGACTCGACGATCTCGCGGTACTCGTGGCTGGTTTCCATGAGCTCGGCGTGCGTGCCCGCACCGACGACGCGTCCCTCGTCGAGCACCACGATGTGGTCGGCGCGCAGGATCGTCGAGACGCGCTGCGCCACGATGATCACCGTCGCGTCGGTCGTCTCACCACGGAGCGCCGCGCGGAGGCGCGCGTCCGTGCCGGCGTCGAGCGCCGAGAAGCAGTCATCGAAGAGGTAGATCGCGGGCCGCTTCACGATCGCGCGTGCGATCGCAAGACGCTGCCGCTGCCCACCCGAGACATTGGTGCCGCCCTGGTCGATCTGCGCCTCGAGGCCGCCGTCCATCTCAGCGACGAAGTCGCGCGCCTGCGCGATGTCGAGCGCGCGCCACAGCTCCTCGTCGGTCGCGTCCGGCCTGCCGAAGCGCAGGTTCTGCGCGACGGTGCCCTTGAAGAGGTACGCGGTCTGCGGCACCACCGCGAGCCGCGACCAGAGCGACTCAAGCGAGCGCTCGCGCACATCGACGCCGTCCAGTCGCACCTCACCCGACGTCACGTCGAAGCCGCGGGTGATGAGGTTCACGATCGTGCTCTTTCCGGAGCCGGTACCGCCGATGATGGCGGTGGTCTTTCCCGGGCGCGCGACGAACGACAGCCCGTGGAGCACCGGCCGCTCGCTGTGCGGGTACGCGAAGTCGATGTTCACAAGCTCGACGACGCCCGTCGGCGCCGGCTCGACCGGCCTCGCGGGATCGGTGATCGACGACGTGGTGTCGAGGACCTCGACGATGCGCTGCGAGCTCGCCTCGGCGCGCGGCACAAGGATGACCATGAAGGTCGCGGTCATCACTGCGAAGAGGATCTGCATGATGTACTGCAGGAACGCGGTGAGGTTGCCGATCGGCATGTCACCGCTGTCGACGAGCGACGCGCCGAACCAGAGGATGGCGACCGTCGACAGATTCATGATCGCGAGCAGCGCGGGGAACGCGGACGCGAAGACGCGGTTGACCCGCAGCTGCGTCGCGGTAAGGTCGGCGTTGGCTTCCTCGAACCGCACGCGCTCGGTCTCGCCGCGGCGGAACGCGCGCACGACCCGCACGCCGGTGATCTGCTCGCGCATGATCTGGGTGATCCGGTCGACCTTCTTCTGCACCTTCTGGAAGAGCGGCACGCCGAGGTAGAGGAGGATGCCGATGACGATGCCCATGAGCGGCACGACGACGACGAGGAGCCACGACAGCGTCGCGTCCTCGCGGATCGCCATGATCACGCCGCCGATCGCGAGGATCGGCGCGGATACGAGGAACGTAAGCGCGATCTGCAGGAACAGCTGCACCTGCTGGACGTCGTTCGTGTTGCGGGTGATGAGCGACGCGGTGCCGAACTTGTTCATCTCGCGGGCCGAGAAGCTCTGGACACTCGCGAAGACGGCGGCGCGCACGTCGCGCCCGACACCCATCGAGGTCCGCGACGCGAAGTACACCGCGATCACGGCGAGGATTCCGAGGAGCAGCGTCACGCCGAGCATCACGCCGCCGGTCCGCCAGATGTAGTCGGTGTCCGCCTTCGCGACGCCGTTGTTGATGATGTCGGCGTTGAGGTTCGGCAGGTACAGGTTCGCGAGCGATTGAATGAGCAGCAGGAGCAGCACGAACCACGTCTGTGGTGCGTAGCGCGGGAGGAAGCGGCGCAGGAGCGTGATCAGCACCGCTCGCGCCTCCGAATGGTCACCAGCCCAGATGGCTCCTTGTGCGCGCCGTATTCGGCGCCCAGACGGACGAACGCGCGCAGCGTCGTGGCCAGCGCCTCCCGCTCTGCCGGCGTCATGCGCTCGATGAGCTTCCCGAACTGCTCCATCCGACCGCGCTCAAGACGCTCGAGGAGGCCGCGACCGCGGGAGGACAGCTCGAGCAACACGATGCGGCGGTCATCCGGGTCTGAATGGCGCGTGATGAACTGGCGCTGGACCATCCGATCCACGAGCGACGACGCGGCGGCCAGGCCCACGGCGAGCTCCTCCGCGAGATCGCTGACCCGCACGGCCTTGCGGCGGCCGATGACCGACAGGGCGCGCAGCTGTGTAAAGGTGAGGTCCGTCGCGCTCCAGCGCGGCCGCGCCGCGGCCATGACCTCGCGCCACTGGCGGAGGAGCTCGGCGATCTCGGCCTGCGCCTCGGGACGGGTCGTGCTCGCGGTACCCATCGCGACGATACTTTACATGGCCCGAACTATCTACGGAATGCGAACCACCTTACATTCGGCGGGGTTGATACGACTTTCGGATAAAGGGCGGACCCCGGCGGAACGTCTCGCGCTCGAGCGCGCGCACTCGGCGCTCGACGCGGGATATGACTTCGCGCGTAGGGTGCGCCGCGAGGCTGAGCTCGAAACGATCCTGACCGAGTTCATCGAGCGTTTGCAGCGGGCGTTCGGCTCGGTCGAACGGGCGCGCGGCAAGCGGATCCTTGACATCGCGTGCGGCTCCAACTCGAGCCGTTCCCCGGATACCGGTGAACGTACGGCGATGTTCGAGCCGTGGTTCTGCCGCCTGTTGTTCGCGCTGGGTGCCGATCCCGTTGGCGTCGACGCCGGCGATCTCGAGGGTGAGCGGTTCGAGCACCACGCCGCCGACCTGTCGCGGATCGGCGCCCTCGACTTCCTGCCCGATGCCTCGTTCGATGGCATCCAGGACAGCCGGCTGTTCGGCTCTCCGGAGTTCCTAGCGTTGCTCCCGCGCAGCCAGCACGCGCCGATCAAGGCGGAACTGCGACGTCAGGAGAAGCGATTGCTGAAGCCGGGCGGCGTGATCATCCATTCGGATAATCCCTAGCCGCGAGCCTGCCCCGCAGCGGATCCCGCGCCGACGGCAAGGAGCGACCGATCACATTGATCGATGCGTCTCCTATTGCTCGGCGGCGTCAGCCTGGTCGTCGCCGTCGCCTGGGTACTCGTCCCACGCGCGGATGCGGACGTCATCGCGCCGTACGTGGTCGTGTTCGAAGACGGTGTCGACGCGAAGGCCAAGGTCGCCGAGCTCGAGAAGGCCCACGCCTTCAGGGCCGACCACACATATGTGTCGAGCATCACTGGGTTCGCCGCGAAGCTCGCCCGTCGCCAGCGGGACGCGATCGCGCGCGATCCGGCGGTCGTGTCGGTGCACGAGGACAAGGCACTTCGACTCGCGCCACCCACGCGCAGCACGCGCGGCGCGACGCTGGCGACCGGCGTGCGTCGCATCGGCGGCGGTACGAAAGGAGCGACGGGCGTGGCGGTAGCGGTGCTGGACACAGGCGTTGACCTCAGCCACCCCGACCTGACAGCGCTCGTCGGCACGAACTGCGTCGGTGGCGCGAGCCGACGGCTCAGCGCGGTCAGCGATGGGCACGGACACGGCACGCACGTCGCGGGCACGATCGGTGGCAAAGGCGGAATCGGCGTCGCGCCGGGCACGACCGTCTACGCGGTGAAGGTGCTCGACGATGCGGGCCGTGGCAGCACGTCGCAGCTCATCTGCGGCATCGACTGGGTGACCGCGAACGCTTCGCGCCTTGGCATCCGCGTCGCGAGCCTCAGCCTGGGCATGTCCGGCGAGCCGGACTCCGACTGCGGGCGCTCCAGTCGCGATGCGCTGCACAAGGCGCTGTGCGCCTCGATCGCGAACGGTGTCGTGTACGTGGTCGCTGCGGGGAACGCCGCGAGCGACATCGCCCACGATGTCCCCGCGGGCTATCCGGAGGTCCTCGCCGTCGCAGCGATGTCCGACTCAGATGGCGCACCCGGCGGCAAGGGCCCACCCGTCACGTGCGCCCGCAGCGAACGGGACGACTCTTTCGCCACGTTCTCCAACTACGCGGCCGACGGCTCGCACATCGTCGCGGCGCCGGGCGTGTGCATCCGCTCCGCGTGGCCCGGTGGCGGGTACCGCACGATCTCGGGGACGAGCATGGCCGCGCCGCACGTGAGCGCGACGGTTGCGCTGTGCATCGCGAGCGGTCGGTGCCGCGGCTCGCCCGCCGCGATCCTGCGTCAGATCCGCGCCGACGCCGCGGCCCACGGCGACAGCTTCACCGGCGATGAGCACGCGCCGATCGCGCGCCGCCACTACGGCGATCTGGTGTGGGCCGGCACGTATTGAAGTTGCGGCAGCGACTAGCGGGGTAGCAGCGCGTACGACGAGGACGGCGTCGCCGGCGGCCGCGCGTTACGAAGCCGGATGCCGCTGAACTCGAGCGTCGACGCGACGACGCGATCCCACAGCGGCCACAGCTCATCGACGATGCGCAGCTCGACGCGCGACTCCGCGTGCCTGCGCACGAGATCGTCGATTTCGACCCGCGCGAGCGGGGTCACTGTCTCGCGGGAGACGTAGTAGCCCGCGTCCGCGCTGTGCAGCTCGAACGATCCGGCGGGCATGAGGTAGAGGCAGATCCGCGCGGCGCGGAAGCGGTCCCACCAATCCCACTCGATCGCGTGCACGCGGGTCACGCCGTTCATCCATGCGATGTCGGCCTCGCGTGTGTTCGGACCGATCCAGAACGTCGCGCGCGGGCAGTCGCGCGGGAACCAATATGCGGGCACGTGCGCGTCGTCGACCGCCCACACGAACTCGCTGTCGACGAGCGCGGTCGGCGCACGATGCGGACGGAAGATCTCGATGTTCGGATCGTCGCTCGCGTGCCAGAGCGTCCGTTTGTCCATGCGCGTTAGGGCGCTACATCCTCGCCATCGCGTCGGTCGATCGCGTCGCGGACCTCGTCTTCAGCGACGCGCGTGCGCAGCGTCAGATCGTCTTGAAAGCGACGCGGCGCGAACGTGAATCCACTTGACCATCCCGATCTGCGCAGAACAAACAATGTCGCGAGGATGAGCACTATGACGAAGACGACGATCCATTCCATCGGACTGAGCGGGTGACGCGATTCGAACGCGCGACCGCTTGCTTGGGAAGCAAGAGCTCTACCAACTGAGCTACACCCGCGTTAGCCAAGTTTACGCCGCTCGGCCAGCCGACAGGAGAAGTCGCTTCCAACCGAACTGCCTTGCCGTTCTCCTGCGATGGCAATTGGCGCAGCGCACGTCGCACTTGGCGATTTCAGCGATCAAACCATCCCAATCGAACGCCCTCAGAAACGCATTCACTGCTGCCGTCTTTTCTCCGCCGTCGCGGTGGTCGAACTCGAGGATCCTCAAGTCCGTCGCTCCGCAATCGACGCAGGGATGTTCAGAGAGATACCCGAGCACCATCGCAGCAAAACGCTCGCGCTCGGCAGCGTTTCGTCGGCTTGCTTTCGCCAAGTACTTGTCGCGATTCTTCCGATAGTGCTCTTTCGCGTATGCACGTTGACACGCCCGACATTTCGACGAGCGCAGCCCCGTGCGCCGGTTCTTGATCGCGAACTCACTGAGTGGCAGCGAGCGTTTGCAGGTTGAACATTGCTTGGTCTGGTCAGTGGGTGGCTCGATGGCATCGAGAAGCGGCCGCACGTTCGGGTCGTCATTGCGCGCAGCGGGGTCGAGAGAGCGAGTGCGGCGGCGCCACTTGAATTGTTCAGCTGTGCGCTTACGGTGGCAATTGACACAACGCACGTCGCATTTTGCGATCTCGACAAGTACTGCGGACCAAGGTCTTCGGCCAGCCAGCCGCGTGACTTCGCATCGCTTGGTCGTCGGATCGCGATGATCGAAATCGAGCACCACGGGATCGGTCTCACCACAGTCGACGCA
>VBJD01000095.1 GCA_005887995.1 Chloroflexota bacterium | reverse complement strand
CGTGACGACTGTGTCGGTGCCGACCATCTGATCGTATGTACGAAAGAGCACACGTCGTGACGCGACCGCCGGCGACGACAGCACCTCGAGCAGCTCGATTCCGATCTTGTGCGTCGGCGCCGCACTTACGGCGACGCTCGCGCCGGTGACGTGTCCTCGGGCGGCGCTCGCATCGCCGGCCTGCGGCGACTTCGCCCATTCAGTCACGTCGTACTCGGGTGCGTCGTCAGCGAGCCACCGCGGTGCGAGCGACGCGACGGTCGTGCCGTCACTCAGGATCTCGAGCAACTGCGCATGCGTCGTCTCGCCGACCTGCACTCCGTGGAGTTCCCAGCGCTCGAAGACGCGTTCGATGTCGCGCTCCCGGCCGGGGCGCGCGACGACGAGCATCCGCTCCTGCGATTCGCTGAGCATCACCTCGTACGGCGTCATACTCTCGGCGCGGCGCGGGACGACGTCGACATCGATGCGCATGCCCACGCCGCTCTTGGCAGACACCTCGCTCGTCGCGCAGGTGAGGCCCGCGGCGCCGAGATCCTGGATCGCCTCGACCGCGTCCATGGAGACGAGTTCGAGCGTCGCCTCCATGAGGAGCTTTTCGAGGAACGGATTGCCCACCTGCACCGACGGCCGCTTCGAGTCGTCTCCAGAACCGAGCTCGAACGACGCGAGCAGCGATGCGCCGGCGATGCCATCGCGGCCGGTGTCCGATCCGACGAGGTACACCGCGCTCCCCGGACGAGCCGCGTTCGCGAAGCGCAGGCGGTCGCGCTCGACGAGGCCGACGCACATCGCGTTCACGAGGGGGTTGTGCTCGTAGCAGCGCTCGAACGAGACGTGGCCCGCGACGTCGGGGATGCCGACGCAGTTGCCGTACGAACCGATACCGCCGACGACGCCGCCGACCAGGCGCCGTGTGCGCGCGGACTCGGGTGCCCCGAAGCAGAGCGCGTTCAGCAGCGCGACCGGGCGCGCGCCCATCGCGAAGATGTCGCGGAGGATCCCACCGACACCGGTGGCCGCGCCTTGATACGGCTCGACGGCGCTCGGGTGGTTGTGGCTCTCGACCTTGAACGCGCACAGCAAGCCGCCGCCGATATCTACCGCGCCGGCGTTCTCGCCCGGACCGACCGCGACGCGCGGCCCTCTCGTCGGCAGCGTGCGCAGCAGCTTCTTCGAATGCTTGTACGCACAGTGTTCGCTCCACATCGCGCCGAACATTGCCCACTCGAGCGCGTTCGGCTCGCGGCCGACGAGCTCGCGCACGCGGATGGCCTCGAGTGGTGTGAGGCCGACCTCTCCCGGGATGTCGTACTTAGGCTTCGCCGTCTCCGCCCCCGTGACCAACGGGGACGAGCTCATGCGTCCGTGCCCGCTCCGAGGAATCGATCGATCTGATCGGCGAAGGCGCGCAGATCGGGAAGCCGCGTCTGGATCTGCTGGTAGACGTCGTCGATGTCGGTCTGCTCGCGGTCGTACGCGAGGAGGTTGCGCAGGTTAGCGAGGTGCTCCAACCGGTACGCCAACGGCCGTTCGATCAACCCTCGCCCTGCCACAGCATCAAGTATGTCGTGATACGCCTCAGGCTTGGGAAGGGCCAGTGCCATGACGAGATAGGCGCCCGTGCCGAACAGGAGCTCGACCGCCTGCTGCAGATACCACTGGGCGAGGCCGTAGAGCTTCGGATCTGACTTGAACTTCGTGTGGTCGATCGGCTTCAGGTCCGCCAGCAGCTGCGTGTACTCGCGCAGGCGAGCGAGCCGTGCCTTCACGTAATCCGCGTCGATGGCGAATCGGTCGCTCTTCGTGCGCTCGGCGAGCGCCTTCGACTGCATGTCGTCGTACTTCTGGAACTCGAGGTACTCCATGACCGCGCGCGTCTCCCATTGCACGCGACGCTTGGCGTCGCGCTGGAACAGCACGCTCCAGCTGCGAATGACCTGCGCGCGCTGCAGCAGGCTCGCCTGGTTGAGGATGACGACGTCGAGGCCCTGCGTCTCAAGCGTCTTCGAAAGCTCACTCACGAAGTAGACCTGGTAGTCGAAGAACTCGTTCGTCTTGACCTGGTCGAGGAGCAGCAGTGCGACGTCGAGGTCCGAGAACGAGCCCGCGAATTTGCGCGTCGCGGACGTGGCCTGCGTGTAGGCCGCGTCGACAGGACTTCGCTGGAAGAGCGAATGGAGCTGGGCCTGTCTCTCGAAGAGGTCCATCTCTGTCCTATTTAAATATGGCACGCCCCGTGCCCGCGAGGGCATGGGCGATATTGGCTAGGACCCGATACCCATCGGTCCCCCCTAACAGCGCCTCCACGCAGCGTTCGGGGTGCGGCATGAGGCCGACGACGTTGCCCTCGGCGTTGCTCACACCAGCGATATTCGCGGTCGAGCCGTTCGGGTTCGCGTCGAGCGTCGCCGCGCCGCGCTCGTCCGTATAGCGGAAGACGACCTGCCCGTTCGCCTCTAACTCGGCGATGGTGTCGGCGTCGGCGACGTAGCAGCCTTCGCCGTGGCCGATCGGCATGCGCAGCACCTGCCGCGCGAGACCTGCCGTCCAGGGTGTGCGATCGCTCTCGACGCGGATGTGGATCCAGTCGCAGCGGTACTCGAGGCTCGCGTTGCGGAGCAATGCGCCGGGAAGAAGCCCCGCCTCGCAGAGGATCTGGAAGCCATTGCACGAGCCGAGCACCGGCTTTCCCTCGGCGGCGAAGCGGCGTAGCTCTTTCGTCGCGGGCGAGATCTTCGCGATCGCGCCGGCCCGCAGGTAGTCGCCGTACGAGAAGCCGCCGGGGATGATCGCCGCGTCGAAGCCGCGCAGATCGGCGTCCTCGTGCCAGACGATCTTCGTCTCGACGTCGGGGATGAGCGAGAAGGCGTGCTCGAAGTCCCTCTCGCTCCACGTGCCCGGGTAGCGGAGGAGCGCGACGCGCGTCACGCCGGCTGCGCCTCTTTCACGTCGTACTCGTAGTCCTCGATCACCGGATTTGCGAGGAGCTCGTTCCCCATCGTCCGGATCGCTTCCTCCGCGGCCGCCTCGTCGCGCGCGTCGAAGGTGACGACGATCTCCTTGCCGGTGCGAACCTTCGACACGTCGAGCCCCAGCGAGCGCAGCGCCCCCAGCGCGGCCTCGCCCTGCGGATCACGGACCTCCGGCTTCGTGCGCACGTGCAGCGTCGCGACGTACCTCATGACAGCGGCGTCCCGACGAGCTTCTCGTAACACTCGCGGTAGCGCGTCCGTGTCCCCTCGACGACGTCCGCCGGCAGCGCCGGCGCCGGCGGCTCCTTGTTCCAGCCGCTCCTCGTGACGAAGTCGCGCACGTATTGCTTGTCGTACGACGGTGGCGTGCCGCCCGGCTTGTAGCGCGCCGCGTCCCAGTAGCGCGACGAGTCGGGTGTGAGCACCTCGTCGATGAGCGTCAGCTTCCCGTCGTGGAAGCCAAACTCGAACTTCGTGTCCGCGAGGATAAGCCCCCGGCCCAGCGCGTATGCGTGCGCAGCGCGGTAGAGCGTGAGCGTCACCTGCTCGAGCTCGCGTGCGAGATCGCTGCCGACCTGCGCTGCGAGCTGGCGGCGCGAGATGTTCTCGTCATGGCCGGTCATCGCTTTCGTCGCCGGCGTGAAGATCGGGTCAGCGAGCCGTGCAGACTCCTCGAGGCCGTTCGGCAGCGGCTCGCCCGCGACGGTGCCGAGCGCCTTGTACTCGACCCACGCCGAGCCGCTGATGTAGCCGCGGGCGACGCACTCGACGTCGATGCGCTCGCAGTGGTCCACCAGCACCGCGCGCCCTTCGAGCGCTTTCGCCGCGCGGAAGGCGGGCGGGAAGTCCTTCAGATCCGTCGCCACGAGGTGGTTCGGCACGATCGACTCGAGGCGCTTGAACCAGAAGTTCGAGAGCTGCGTGAGCACGCGGCCTTTGTCGGGGATCGGCGTCGGGAACACGACGTCGAACGCCGAGAGCCGGTCGCTCGCGACCATCACCAGACGATCACCCCCGGCCTCGTACACATCGCGCACCTTGCCGCGCCGCCACAGGGTCGCGCCCGGGACATCGCTCTCGATCAAGATTGCGTGCGTCATTCCGGCAGCACTCCCTTCAGCTTCTCCCGCCAGAGCGCGGTGACCGAACGCGTGACCTCGGGCGCGAGGCCGATGTACTCCTCAGGCCGCTCGACCTGGCGCCGCTCCGTGGGCGAGAAGCGCTTGAGGTAGCCGCGCAGATCGGTGTCCTGCGCGGCGATCTCGAGGATCGTGCGCCCGCTGCGCTCCGCCTCGAGCGAGAGCTTGCGCACCGCCTCGTGCGCGTCCGGGTGTCCGTACTTCGCGAGCAGGACGTAGAGCGGCTCGGCGACGATCGCGCCACGCGACATCGCGAGGTTCGCCTTGAGGCGATCGCGATCAACGCGCATGTTCTCGAGCGAACTCGCAAGCCGACCGGCGGCGTACGCCGTCGCGGCGAGCATCTCGCCGAGGAAGCGCTGCGATGCCGAGTTCGTGAGGTCGCGCTGGTGCTCGCTGATCTGGTCGAGGTACGTCGTCATGACCCGCGGTGCCATCGCCTTCCAGATCGATTTCACGTTCTCGAACGACACCGGATTGCGCTTGTGCGGCATCGTCGACGATCCGACCTGCTCCACGGCGAACGACTCGGCGATCTCGCTGATCTCGGTTCGCTGCAGGTGCCGCATGTCGTCCGCGAGGTTCGCCATGACGCCGAGCGCCGTCGCGCACGCGTGCGCGAGGTCGGTCCACGGCTCGGGCTCGACGATCTGCGTCGAGATCGGACGCGGGTCGAGGCCGAGCGATTTGAGGAACCGCTTCTCGAGCGCGCGCGGGCTCGTCGCCGCGACGAGCTCCATCGCGTTGTACGCGCCGACCGCACCGGACAGCTTTCCGGGGAGCCGCTTCGCGACCGCAGCGAGCGCCTGCGTGCGGTCGCCCAGCCGCGAGACGTACTGCGCTATCGCGAATCCGAACGTGATCGGCTCGGCGTGCCTGCCATGCGTGCGCCCGATCTGAGGCGTGTCGGCCTCGGCCTCGGCGATGGCGATGCATCGCGCGACGAGACGTGCGAGCGACGGAATGATGACGCGCTCGCAGCACTCGCGGTAGCGCAACGCGTTCGCTGTGTCGACGACGTCGTACGAGGTCGCGGCGAGGTGGACATAGCGCTTCGCTTCGTCGGAGACGTGCGCACGGATCACGTTCACGAGCGCGCGCACGTCGTGGCGCGTCATCGCCTCCTCTTCGGCGACCTCCTGCGGCGTTACCTGGTCGGCCGCGCTCGCGATCTCGTCCGCGAGCGCGCGGTCGAAGATCTTCGCGTCGGCCATCGCGAGCGCCAGCGCGCCCTCGACGCGCGCCTGATAGCGCACGACCGCGGCCGCCGAGAGGAAGGGCGCGAGCTCCTTGTGCAGCTTCTGATCGCCACCGATGAAGCGGTAGTCGAGCGGCGACAGGTCGTCGAAACGGGTGTGCGTCATCCCGCCAGCACCTTGGCGGCCATGCCCTCGCGGAGCATCCGCACGCGGCCGGCGAGCGCCTCGTCACCGGTGGCGAGGATCTGTGCCGCGAGGATCCCGGCGTTCGCGGCACCAGCCTCGCCGAGCGCGACGGTCGCGACCGGCACGCCGCGCGGCATCTGCACGATAGAAAGGAGTGCGTCGAGCCCGTTCGCGACCGCGTTCGGCGCGATGAGCGGCACGCCGATGACCGGCCACGTCGTGAGCGACGCGACCGCGCCAGGTAGGTGCGCCGCCGCGCCCGCGCCGGCGATGAACACGCGCGCGCCGCGCTTCTCGATGTCGCCGACCCAGTCACGGAGCGCGTCGGGCGTGCGATGCGCCGAGAGCACGCGCGTCTCGGACTTGACCCCGAGGCCGGAGAGCGTGTCGGCGGCGTGCTGCATCACGGCCTTGTCGGATGCGCTTCCCATGACGATCCCCACGAGGATGCTCAAACGACCGCCACCTCGCCCCGCGCGATGTCAGAACGATAGAACTTGCCCTCGAACTGGACGGCCTCCGCGCCGATGTACGCGCGTTCGCGCGCCTCGTCGACCGTCGCGCCGCCCGCCACGATGTGCACGACGCGGCCGCCGCCGACGACGAATCCACCGCCTGGCTCGGCGCGCGTCGCGCCGTGGAACGCGTACACGCCCTCGGGCAGGCGGTCGAGCCCGCTGATCGGTGCACCCGTCTTGGGCGCGTACGGGTAGCCCTCTGCGCAGAGCACGACGTCGACGAACGCGCGCTGGCTCGTCCGTAGTGGATACTCGCGCACGTACTCGGCGAGCCGGCCCTCGCCGAGCGCGAGCATGAGCTTCGCGAAGTCACCGCCGATGCGCGGCAGCGTGACCTCCGCCTCGGGATCGCCGAACCGCGCGTTGTACTCGAGGACACGGTAGCCGTCGCGTGTCTTCATCACGCCCGCGAAGATGACACCGCGGAACGGCGTGCCCCGCGCCACGAGCGCGCGCGCGACCGGCGCGATGAGCTCGTCAGCGGTGCGCTGCGCGTCCTCGTCCGCGATGACGCTCGTCGGCGACACCGCGCCCATGCCGCCGGTGTTCGGGCCGGTGTCGCCATCGCCGAGTCGCTTGTGATCGCGCGCCGGCGGCAGCGCGACCACGGTCTCGCCGTCCACGAGCGCCTGCAGGCTGGCCTCTTCACCTTCGAGCAGCTCCTCGAACACGACCGGACCGCTGTTCGTCGGCGGGCTGCCGAGCGCCGTGCGCGCCTCCTCCGTCGAACGGCACACCGTGACGCCCTTGCCGAGCGCGAGCCCGTCCGCTTTCACGACGACCGCGCCCTTCCAGCGGTCCAGCGCCTCGCGCGCCGCCGCTGCATCGGAGAACGACTCCCAGCGCGCCGTCGGGACACCGGCCTCGCGCATGAGCTCTTTCGCGAACGTCTTGCTCCATTCGATCTTCGCCGCCTCCCGTGAGGGACCGACGACCGCGATAGCAGTGCGGCGCAGCGTGTCGGCGAGGCCGTCGGCGACGAGGTCGTCGGGGCCGACGATCGCGAGGTCAATGCGCGCGGCAGCGACGTGCTGCTCGAGTCGCGCGATGTCGCGCGGCGAGAAATCAGGTACGCGCGCGAAGAGGGCAAGTCCTGCATTGCCCGGTACCACGTCGATGTTGGACGCGAAGTCCGATCGCGCGAGCCGCCACGCGATCGCGTACTCACGCCCGCCGCCGCCGAGGACCAGGCAGTTGATCCCCATACCGCCGCTCGATCGCTGCTCGGTGATCGTCTTCCGATGCTGCTGGCGGAGCTTGAGGATCCTCGAGTCCGGGAGCACTCTCACGCGGTCACCGCACCTCCCTCACTGCCGTTCACTCCCACTCGATCGTCGCCGGGGGCTTCGACGAGACGTCGTACACGACGCGGTTCACTTCGGCGACCTCATTGACGATGCGCGTGGAGATGCGCGCGAGGACGTCGTACGGAATGCGCGCCCAGTCGGCGGTCATGAAGTCCTCGGTCGTCACCGCGCGAAGGGCGACGAGCGCGCCGTACGTGCGGTAGTCACCCATCACACCGACACTGCGGATGGGCGTGAGCACCGCGAACGCCTGCGCCACGCTGCGATAGAGATCGGCGGCGCGCAGCTCCTCGAGGAAGATCGCGTCCGCGCGCCGCAGCACGTCGAGCGAATGGCGATCGATGGCACCGATGACGCGGACGGCGAGCCCCGGACCGGGGAACGGATGCCGCCAGAGGATGTCCTCGGGGATCCCGAGCTCGGCGCCAACGCGCCGAACCTCGTCCTTGAAGAGCCGTCGTAGCGGCTCGACGACCTCGAGGTCCATGACGTCCGGCAGTCCGCCGACGTTGTGATGCGTCTTGATGCGCGCGCTCGTCTTCGACTCGCGGCTGCGCGACTCGATGACGTCGGGGTAGATCGTTCCCTGCACGAGGAGATCGACCGCGCCGATCCTCTTCGCCTGGTCCTCGAAGACACGGATGAACTCCTCACCGATGATCGCGCGCTTCGTCT
Source organism: Chloroflexota bacterium (assembly GCA_005887995.1). Taxonomy (GTDB): domain Bacteria; phylum Chloroflexota; class Limnocylindria; order P2-11E; family P2-11E; genus CF-39. The sequence goes on along the minus strand of VBJD01000095.1, from coordinate 2,499 downwards.
CGGGATCGACGACATCTTTGAGCCGCGCGAGGAATCGCTCGGACGCGTCGACGTGGATGAGGCGAAGGCGCGGGCCGAACGTCGCGACCACCTGCTCGGCCTCGCTCTCGCGCAGCAATCCGTGATCGATGAACACGCAGGTGAGCCGATCGCCGATCGCCTTCGCGACGAGCGTCGCCGCGACCGCCGAATCGACGCCGCCGGACAGCGCGCAGATCGCGTGACGATCGCCGATCGTTCGGCGCAGCTCCTCGACAGCCTCCTCGACGAACGCCGCGGGCGTCCAGTCTCCGCTGCAGCCGCAGACGCGGTAGAGGAAATTGCGCAGGACCTCCGCGCCGCGCGGCGTGTGCATGACCTCCGGGTGGAACTGCACGGCAAACCGCGTCCGGCCGTCGCTCATCGCCGCGAACGGCAGCCGTTCCGTCGTCGCGATCCCGTGGAAGCCCGGCGGGAGCCGCTTCACGGTGTCGCCGTGACTCATCCACGCCCGTTCGGCCGCGCCAAGCCCCTCGAAGAGGGCCGCCGGATCGGTGATCTCGACCGAGGCAGGGCCGTACTCGCGCTTCCCCTCGGGCGCGACCTCGCCGCCCAGCACGTGCGCCATGAGGTGCATGCCGTAGCAGATGCCGAGGACCGGGAATCGCCCGTCGAGGGTCTTCGGGTCGATCGACGGCGCGTCCTTCTCGTAGACGCTCGCCGGTCCGCCGGAGAGGATCACGCCGACGACCCCGCGTCGTCCAAGCTCGTCGGCGGTGACGTCGTGCGGGAAGATCTCGCAGTACACGCGTGACTCGCGCACGCGACGGGCGATGAGCTGGGTGTACTGGGAACCGTAGTCGAGGATGGCCACGGTCGCCCGCCGCGATCGTGGCGTCTGGGCGGACTGCTCCTCCGATTCCCGGAGGCGCTTCTCCGCCGCGCTCACCTGTTGATTATCGCGTATCGGATATGCCTGACAGTTTCTCGCCGAAACGCCCACCGCGGCTCGGCGAGTGCAGAGACACAGAGCCGCATCACTCTTCTGCGAGGTGCGCGATGCGTCCACGCATGACACCGAAGGAGAAGCGCTTCATCAAGCGAGCACGCGTGTGCCGCATCGGCTCGACCGATCGGCGTGGTGTCGTCCACACGGCGCCGCTGTGCCATGCGTTCGATCCGGAGACGCGGACGGCGTACGTCGCGACGAACGGCGTGACCGCGGAGAACCTACGTGCTCGCCGTCGGGGCGCCTTCGAGTGCGATGACTACTTCGAGGACTGGGACCGCATCCGCGGTGTCGTCGCGCATGTGCGCGCGAGGTTCGTGCGCGGCGGTCCCGAGCTTCGGAAGGCGCGGACGCTCCTAAAGCGCAAGTTCGCGCAGTACAGGGACACGGAGATCGACTCGGTCATCGCGCTGCGTGTCGAGGCGGTGACGTCCTGGGGACTCTGAGCGCTCCTAATACCGCGTCGCGCCGGTGAACGTGAACTCCGCGAGGCGCAGTGCCGGGATGCGTCGCGAGCCGCCACCGAACCCAGACTCGAGACGCAGCTCGCGGCCGATCCCAAGAGTCCCGCCGAGCGCGTCCGCGTACGACTGGGTGAAGCGCAGGTTCTTCACCGGATGCGTGATCTCACCGTTCTCGATGAGGAACGTCCCCTCGCGCGTCATGCCGGTGACGATCGTCCGCAACTGGTGCACCCAGCGTGTGTAGTGGAAGCGCGTGACGAGCAGGCCGCGCTTCACGCCGCGGATCAGCTCTTCGCGCGTCTTGTCCCCTGGCTCGAGGCGAACATGCATCGGCGACACCGACATGAAGGGATTCGGCGGGAGCGCGTGCCCGGTGTTCGTGGCGTTCATCCGCGCCGCGGTCTGCGAGTCGTACACGAGGGCGCGCGCGACCCCGTTCTCGATGAGCGTGACGCGCGACGCGGGATGGCCCTCGTAATCGAACGGCATCGGTCGCGCCTGCGGGTCGAACGGATCGTCGACGAGGGTGATCGGTCCCGTCACCTTCTCGCCGATCTTGCCGCCGACGAATGACCGCCCCTCCTCAACGGCCTGGCCGGTGAGCTCCTGTGCGAGAAAGCTCACGATGTCCTCGACCGCGTACGGCTCGAGCACGACCTCGTACGTCGCGGGCTCGAGGTCACGCGGATGCTGCGCCGCGACCGCCTTCGCGATCGCCTCGTCGGCCGCCGCAGCCACGTCGAGCGACGCGAAGTCGCCCGACGCGCGGTCCGCGTACGCGGAGCCGTCGTCACCGATCGCGACCAGCTCCATGTCCGCGGAGGTCCGCGGCGAGTACGCCCACACGCCTTTGCTGTTCGCGATCGCGATCTCGCCCGCGGTCGTCTGCACGAATCCCGCCGCGGTGAGCTTCTTCGCACGCGCCGGATCGCAGATGCGCTTCACCGCTCTCGCGCGGTCGAGCGGCGTCGCCTCGGCGGTTCGCTCGTCGTACGCCGACGGCGCGCTCGCGATCGGTTTCGGCTCGACGAGCCCGGCGAAGCGCGG
>VBJD01000219.1 GCA_005887995.1 Chloroflexota bacterium | reverse complement strand
CGCGCGGCGTGTTGCGGGAGCTGGCCTTCAGCGTTCCGGATGCGTCGCGACAGGATCGGCAGCAGTGCGAGCGCGAGCTGCGGATGGCTCTGCAGGATCCCGCGGAAGTGCCAGCGCTGGATGCCGAGCACGGTCGTCGGCTCCACGGCCGTCGCGGTCGCGGAACGCGGGAACTCGTCGAGGAGCGCCATCTCACCGATGACCTCACCGGGTCCGAGCGTCGCGAGCTTCGTCTGCTTGCCGTCGCGGTCCTGGACGATGTCGACCTTGCCCGAGCGGATGATGAACGCGCCGACGCCGGTGTCCCCCTGACGAACGATCTCCTGTCCCGGTTTGTACGACTGCTCGACGGCGGCTCTCTCGATCGCCTCGAGCGAACGCTCATCGAGATCTTCGAACCACGAGATCCTCTTGAGGAACTCCGCATTCCCCGCCACGGGCGCGATGGTACTCGGGCGTCTGATACTTCGCCACAGCATGGTCTCCTTCCGCATCGACGTGGCGAAGGACATCGCTGCATGCGCGGCCACAGTGCCCCTACAGGAAGAGGTGTGGAGCGGTGACGTCATCGTGCCACCGCAGCTCATGCTCGCTGCGGTGCACAACGGCGGCTTCGTCGCGCTCGGCTACGCCGACGACGACGCGGTCGCGGCCGGATTCGTGTTCGGCTTCGTGGGCATCTACGACTACCACTTCCGTCATCACTCGCACATGCTCGCGGTGCGTGAGCCCTATCGCGGATCGACGCTCGCGGTCGAGCTGAAGCAGGCGCAGCGCGATCACTGCCTCGATCAGGGCATCGAGGTCATCGGCTGGACGATGGATCCGCTCGAGGCGCGCAACGCGACGTTCAACTTCGCGAAGCTCGGCGCGTACACGCGCGAATACCACCGCGACTTCTACGGCGCGATGCCGGACAAATTGAACGCGGGCCTGCCCTCGGATCGCATCTACGTCGAGTGGCCGATCGGACACGACCGCACCTACAAGCGCCTCAAGGGCGAAGATCGCCCACCGACGCTCGAGCAAGCTGAGGCCGAGGGCATCCGATACCTACTCAAGGTCGAGGAGGGCGATCGACCCGGCGCGGTGAACGCTGGGCGCGCCGGCGAGTCACATTTGCTCCTCGCGATCCCAACGCAGTTCCAACAGCTCAAGGCGCACGACACAGGACGTGCGCTCGAGTGGCGTCTTCGCGTCCGCGCGGCGTTCGAGGCTGCTTTCGCGAAGGGATACGCCGCTGTCGAGTTCCTTCGTGCCGCGGACGGTCGCGGTGCGTACCTGCTCGTGCCGCAGCCGCGGCGCGAGATGCCCGTCGATACTGACGACGCATGAAGATCGAGCGGATCGAGACGTTCCTCATCCGGCTTCCGCTCAAGTCGCCGTACGAGACGAGCGGCTCACGCGAGACGCACCAGACGCGCGTCATCGCGCGCGTCGAGTCCGGCGGCGTCGTCGGCTGGGGCGAGAGCGTCGCGCCCGAGACGCCGTGGTACTCGGGCGAGACACCGGAGACCGTGTGGTGGCTGCTCGACGCGATCGCGATCCCGCGGATCCTCGCGGCTGACCTCAGCGGGCCCGATGACACGTCGCGCGTCCTCGGCTGGATCAAGGATCACCGCATGGCGAAGGCGACGCTCGAGATGGCGATCTGGGATGTGTTCGCGAAGACCGCGAACGTGCCGCTCGCGGCGCTCCTCGGCGGCACGCGCGACCGCATCCTCTGCGGCGTCGCGATCGGCATCCAGCCGAGCGTTGATGCGCTCCTCGACAAGATCGCGATGGAGCTCGAGGGCGGCTACCAGCGGGTGAAGGTGAAGATCAAGCCGGGCTGGGATCTGCAGATCGCCGAGGCGATACGCAAGCGCTTCCCCGAACTGCCGTTCCAGCTCGACGCGAACTCCGCGTACACACTCGAGGCGATCCCGCTCTTCAAGCGCATCGACGCGACCGCGCCCCTCCTCGTCGAGCAGCCGCTCGCCGAGGACGACATCATCGATCACGCGACGTTGCAGAAGGCGATCCGCACGCCGGTGTGCCTCGACGAATCGATCCACTCAGCGGAGGACACGCGCAAGGCGATCGAGATCGGCGCGACGCGGGTGATCAACATCAAGGCTGGGCGCGTCGGCGGGCTCACTGAGTCGAAGAAGATCCACGACGTGTGCGAACAGAACCAGATCCCGGTGTGGTGCGGCGGCATGCTCGAGATGGGCATCGGCCGCGCGGCGAACGTGCACCTCGCATCGCTGCCGAACTTCCGACTGCCCGGCGATGTCAGCGCGTCGGCGCGCTACTTCGAGACGGAGATCATCGGCGAGCCGTTCACCGTCGAGAAAGATGGAACGATGAAGGTGCCGACCGGCCCGGGCATCGGCGTGACCGTGCTCGAGAAGGACATCCGCAAGATGGCGCTGCAGACCAAGGAGTACCGCGCCTGATCGACTTCCGCGGCGTCACGACAGTTGATCGCGAGGACGAAGCCGCGGAACGCACCCGGCGACGGCGGGGAGGGGCCGCGAACGAATCGTCGTTGTGCTGCGACGGCGGCCAGCCGAACTGGTCATAGAAGCGCTTCATCGCCACGACATCGCGACATGCGAGCGTGACGAACGAGACGCGCGCCGGAATACTCAGCGGTGCGTCGGCGCTTCCTGCGGCTTTGGCTTCTCCTCCTCGGGCCACACGACGATCTCGTCGATCACCGTGCCGAACGCGTCGATGAGACGCGCGTAATCGCCGCGCACCCACATGAGTTTCGCCGCCGCCATCGGCCCCGCGGCGTACACGTGCTTGCGGCCCGATGCGAGGTCGTCGGGCAGCGGATGCGTCGCGGCGCGCACACGCGAACCAGAGTGGACGCGATAGATCTCGCCCGCGCGGACGAACGACGGCGAACCCCACGTGTAGAGCCACTCCCA
>VBJD01000218.1 GCA_005887995.1 Chloroflexota bacterium | reverse complement strand
GATGCGCAAGGCCGCGTTCGCCGACGCGATGAGCGCGCGGGTGGCCGAGGGGCGCGTGCTGGTCGTCGAGGGGCTCAAGCTCGACGGCGATCGTCCGAAGACGCGCGACGTTGTGGCGTGGCTCGGCAAGATCGGCGACACCGGAACGACCGTGTTCGTATGGAACGAGATCGACGAGGGCGCGGCGCGCGCGGCGGCGAACCTGCCGGACCTTGAACTGCGCACGCCGGGCTCGCTGCGCCTTTCCGATGTGATCGACAGCGACACGCTCCTCGTCATGCGCCCGGCGCTCGATGCGCTCGTCGCGCGCGCGACGAACGCGCCGCCGAAGCACGCGGGCGCGCGTGAGGATGCGGCGAAGCGTGAGGCCGCGATGGCGGGTGAGGGCGCGACGGCCCGCGAGACGGCGACGTCCTCGTCGCGAGAGACGGTGAACGCATGAAAGGCACGCTCGTTCTGCTCCGGCCCGTCATCACCGAGCGCTCGATGACCGAGACGAACAACGGTCGCTACACGTTCGCCGTCGATCCCGAGGCGACGAAGCATGACATCGCGGACGCGGTGGCCGAGGCGTTCAAGGTCGACGTCATCGCGGTGAACACGATCAAGATGCACGGCAAGTCGCGGCGGCTTGGCCGTCGCATCGGGCGCAAGCCCGACTGGAAGAAAGCGATCGTGACGATCGCGTCGGGCCAGAAGATCGAGAAGTACTTCGTGGAGGGCGTGTAGTGCCGCTCAAGGTCTACAAGGCGACGTCACCGAGCCGCCGGTTCCGGCAGTCCGCGTCGTTCGCCGAGATCACGAAAGGCAAGAAGCCCGAGCGCTCACTGACGGAGCGCAAGCTGCGCCATGCGGGCCGCAACGCGAAGGGTCGCGTCACCACGCGCCACCGCGGCGGCGGCGAGAAGCGCAACTACCGCATCGTGGACTTCAAGCGTCTCAAGGACGGGATCCCGGCGACGGTGCGCGCGATCGAGTACGACCCCAACCGCAGCGCGCGCCTGGCACTCCTCTTCTATAAGGACGGCGAGAAGCGCTACATCCTCGCGCCGCAGGACTTGAAGGTCGGCGACGTAGTGCTCTCCGGCCCCGAGGCCGAGGCGCGCGTCGGCAACTGCCTGCCGCTCGAGCACATGCCCACGGGCACGACGATCCACGGGGTCGAGCTGCAGCCCGGGCGTGGCGCCCAGCTCGTGCGCAGCGCGGGCGGCGCGGCTCAGCTGGTGGCAAAGGAAGGCGAGTACGCGCAGATCCGTCTCCCCTCGGGTGGCATCCGCGTCGTCCCGGTGCGATGCCGCGCGACGGTCGGCCAGATCGGGAACGTCGAGCATGAGAACCGCAAGATCGGCGGTGCCGGTCACCGCCGGCGCATGGGCTGGCGTCCCGCGGTGCGCGGAGTCGTCATGTCGCCGCGCGACCATCCGCACGGTGGCGGCGAGGCGAAGTCGCCGGTCGGTGGCCAAGCGCAGACGCCGTGGGGCAAGCCGGCCATGGGCCTGAAGACGAGACGGAACCCGAAGACGGATCGCTTCGTCACCGAGCGGCCGCGCAAGAGGAAGAGCAAATGAGCCGTTCGACGAAGAAGGGACCGTTCATCCAGGACTCCCTCAAGAAGAAGATCGATCAGATGAACTCGCGCAACGAGAAGAAGGTCGTGAAGACCTGGTCGCGCGCGTCGATGATCCTGCCGACGATGGTCGGCCACACCATCGGCGTGCACGACGGACGCCGTCACATCCCGGTGTTCATCACCGAGAACATGGTCGGCCACCGCCTCGGCGAGTTCGCGCCGACGCGCACGTTCAAGGCGCACGGCCGCGGCGCCGCGGCGGAGCTCGTCGCGGGCGTCGCACCGGCCGGCGCTCCCGGCGCGGCGGCGCCAGCGGGTGCCGCTCCGGCCGCGGGCGCTGGCGCTGCACCGGCCGCTGCCGGCGGTGGCGCACCGGCACGCGGTGGCGCACCGGCGAGGGGCGGTTGATGGAGGTCAAAGCGACCGCGAAGTACCAGCGCTTCTCGCCGCGCAAGGCGCGCCTTGTCACCGACCTCATACAGGGGAAGTCGGCGGCGGAGGCGATCGCCATCCTCGAGCACCTGTCGAAGGGCTGCGCGATCCAGATCGGACGCGTCGTGCGAAGCGCGGTCGCGA
>VBJD01000217.1 GCA_005887995.1 Chloroflexota bacterium | reverse complement strand
GTCGCTCGTCATCGCGACGTTCGCGCTCACGATCCTCGGGACGTTCCTCACGCGAAGCGGGGTCGTGAACTCCGTGCACGCGTTCACTCAGAGCGCGCTCGGTCCGATGCTCCTCGGCTACCTCGTCGCGATAGTCGTGCTCTCCGTCGGCCTTCTGCTGTGGCGGATGCCGCGACTCGCCGATATGGGCGGGATCGGCGCGCCGCTCTCGCGCGAGGCCGTGTTCCTCTTCCAGAACGTCGTCTTCGTCGCGGCGACCCTGACGGTCCTGCTTGGCACGCTCTACCCGCTCATCGCCGAAGCGATCTCCGGCGCGCAGCTCTCGATCGGCCGACCGTACTTCGATCGTGTCGAGGTGCCGCTCGCGCTCGCGCTCCTCTTCCTCATGG
>VBJD01000216.1 GCA_005887995.1 Chloroflexota bacterium | reverse complement strand
CCGGGTATTGCACGGCGAGACGGCGACGTCTGCATTCGCGTCGCTCATCCGTCGCAGCGGCCGGCGCTACGGCGGCTACGTCGTGCATCTGGGGATCGTCGTGATCGCGGTCGCGGTCGCGACGAGCCAAGCCGGCAAGATCGAGGTGGAGCGCACACTCCGGCAAGGCGATGTCATGCGTGTCGGCGAGTACGACATCCACTTCACGGGCCTTCGTTCCGTGAGCGAACCGCAGGCAGACAAAGTCCTCGCACTCCTTGCAGCGAGCGCGCCGGGCGCGACGACCGATCTGCGCACGGTGACCGCGTCGCTCGTCTTCTACCCGAACTCGACGCAGGCGGTTGGCTCACCGGGAGTCGCGCCTGGTCCGCGCGACGACATCTACACGATCCTTGCCGCATACGACGCGGAATCGTTCTCGTGGGCGACGATCCGCGTGCTCGTCATTCCGCTCGTGTCGTGGATCTGGCTCGGCGGCGCGATCGTCGGCATCGGCGCGGTGATCGCGGCGCTCCCGCCGCCGCGCCAGCGTGCTGTTGTTGCCGGTCCGCGCCGTGTCCCCCTCTCTCGCCACGCCGCCGCCACGACCTCGCAGGCCGTACCGACTCCACCGGCGGCTCGCTCCCGCGAGGCTCGTTCGGGGGACACGTCGCGGCCCGACGTCACGCGTCCCGACGGCGTGGAACCATGAGCCGCGTTCTTCGCGCCGCCGTCGTGATCGCGCTCGCCTCGCTGGTGGTGGTCTTGGTCCTGGCCTTCCGACGCGCGCCGACGGATATCAAGACCGGCACGGTCGGCAGGCCGGCGGCGGCGTTCACGCTCCAGCAGCTGGACGGGGCGGGCACGTGGAGTAGCAGCAATGCGCAGGGCAAGGTCGTGGTCGTCAACTTCTTCGCCTCGTGGTGCCTGCCATGTAAAGAGGAGAACCCCGCGCTCGTGCGGGTGTACGAACGTTATCGCGCGAGCGATGTCGTGTTCGTCGGCGTCCTCTATCAAGACTCGCGCGACAGCGGTTTGCGGTACGTGCGCGACAACGGCGTTGTGTGGCCGACGATGAGCGACGATGACGGGCGAGTCGCGTTCTCGTACGGCGTGTTCGGGATACCCGAGACGTTCTTCGTCGGCAGCGACGGCGTGATCGCCGGCCGCCACATCGGGCCCATCGACGAAGCCACGCTGATACGCGGCATCGAGTGCCTGCGGCGCTCCCCCACCGGCGGAGACTGCCTCCGCGCGAGCGCGCGATGAACAGCGCGACGCGAGCCCGGCTCGCCGCGCCGCGCGTCGTGCTGGTGATGGCCCTCGTGGCGATCGCCGTCGCGATCGTGTGGAGCGCCCGCCCGCACGCCGAGACGCAGGCGGAACGCGTCGATCGCATCACCGCTGAGCTCCGCTGCGTCGTGTGCCAGGGCCTCTCGGTCAAAGACTCGCCGTCCGAGAGCGCGCGTCAGATGCGGGATCTCGTCGCGCAGCGCGTGGCCGAGGGACGCAGCGACGATCAGATACGCGACGAGTTCCGCGCCTCCTACGGCGACTGGGTCGTGCTGGCGCCGCCGCTTGCGTCGTGGTCGGGTCTCGTATGGCTCGTGCCGCTCGCGGCGCTCGCGCTCGGCACGCTCGTCGCGCTCGGTCGCATCCGTCCCGCGCCGGCGGTCGCGCGCGAGCCCGCACCCGCCGACGTCGCGGCCCTGCGCGAGCGCGCGGCCCGTGAAGAGGCGCTCGACCTGCCGGTGGATGCGCGATGACGTACTTGCTGTTCACGACGCTCTTCCTCGCGTCCCTCGCGCTCGCCGTGCGTCCGTTCCTCGCGCGCCGCGCTATCGCCTGGCCGGCCGAGGCGCCCGACGCGCGTGATGACGTCGCGCGCGCCATCAGCGGGCTTCGCGATCTGGAGTTCGCGCGTGCGGCTGGCACGTTCGCGCCCGAGGACCACGCGCGGCTGCGCGCACTGCTCGAGCGCAGCGCCTTTCTGTCGGCGCGCCCGGAGACCGCGTCGCCCGCGCCGTGGCGCACGCTCCTCATTGCCGCCGCGCTCGCGGGCATCGCCGCGGTCCTCGTCGTGAGCTCGCTTCCGCAGGCCGCCGGCGATCGCGCACCCGGCGAACCGATCACCGGCACGGTCCCAGCGGGACCGTCACTCGCTGAGCTCGAGCGCCGGGCGAACGCGGCGCCGACGGACGTCCCCACGCAGCTGGCACTCGGCGACGCATACCTCGCCGCAGGCCGCCTGAACGACGCGGCGAAGACGTACCAGTCCGTTCTCTCGAAGGATGCGAACAACGTGGCCGCACTCAACGGCCTCGGCTACGTCCTCTTCTC
>VBJD01000075.1 GCA_005887995.1 Chloroflexota bacterium | reverse complement strand
GTCGAGCTCCTTCACGACGTACTTGCCGGTATTCGGGTCGAGCGTGCCGGTGGTGTAGCCCTCCACGACGCGCGCCGGGATCCCGAGCTCGCGGAGCATCACCGTCATCGAGGCCGAGAAGTACTCGCAGAAGTCCTCTTTCAGATCGAAGAGGAAGTAGTCGACGGGATCGCGGCCGGGCGGCGCGGCCTTCACCTGTGGCGCGTAGTGGTACGTCGTGCGCAGGTATGACTCGATCGCCTCGGCCATGTCGTAGTTGTTCGTCTCGTCCTTCGCGATGCGGTGCGCGAGGTCCTTCACGCGCTGGGGCAGCGTCGATGGGAGCTGCAGGTACTTCTGCTTGATGTAGTCCGAATACCCCGTCGGCCCGCGGCGCAGCACGGCCTTGTCGGCGACGGAGACGAACGACGTCACGGTGTATTTCTCGGATGCCTGCCCGCCACGCACGGCGCGCATGCCGGTGGAGTACGTGCGATCCGCGCCCGTTTGGAATTGCGCGGGGATGTTGACCTTCACCGGCTCGTTCGCGACGAAGAGGAGTCCGCCCGGCTGCTGCACGTTGATCTCGAATGTCGCGTCGAATCGTTCGCGGCCGAGCGCGGGGACCGCGACCTTGTCGACCCTGTCGGTCTCCGTGTTCCGCCACGAGCCGCCGGTGTAGAAGTCGTAGGTCATCGCGCGCCAAAAATGCCCGCTCGCCGCGTCGACAGTCATGACGACGCGATCAGACAGGTTCGGCGACTGGCCGAGGCGGAACGACTCGGTGAAGGAGACGCCGCGCATCTTGCTCGGGCCCGACACGCCGGCGAAGAACCGCTGCCACTCCGCCTCGACGCTGTGGTACGGCGACTCGAAGACGTTGTAGGCCCTGCCGAGCACCTCGGCTGCGCCGACGCGCGGCGTGAAGAACGCCATGATGACGAGGACGAGCGCCCACGTGAGCCCGCCGCGGAGGAGGCGCCAGTCCATCTCGCCACTCGGCACGATGTTGTAGCGCTGCCAGCGGTCTTGCAGCAGGACGATGTGAAGTCGCACGAGCAGGACGAGCGACGCGAGCGAGAAGACGACGAGGTCGGCCAGTAGGTTCGTGAGCGCCATCGAGACGTTCACGATGAGACAGAAGCCGACGAAGAGGAGCATGTCCCAGGGACGGCCGGTGCGCTGGAGCGCGAACGTTCCGACGAACGCGCTGCTCCATGTCGTCGCGCCGAGGAAGAGGATGAACGCCGTCGGGTCCGACGCGGACTCGCCGGCGAGCACCTGCGTGAGCCAGTTGTTCACATTGATCGCGAGCTTCACGAGCTTCTCGCGCAGGATCGCGTTGCCCTCGGTCGCCATCGAGGTGGCAATGACGATCGCGATCGCGCCGAGCACGCCGCCGAGGAGGATCGCGCGCGTCGTGCTCATTCGCGTGTTGCCCACGAGGACCCCGGTGATGACGCCGAGGATCGCAAGCCAGGTGAAATGATCGGCGGCGCGCACCCACTCGGCCTGCTGCAACGAGAGCGGGTAGATGAGGACGAGCAGGACGTAGATCGGCAGCGCGAACCAGCCGCCGCGGAACCGCAGGCGCCGTCGCGCGGGACGCGGGAACAACGAGCGGAGCGTGCGCATCGTCCACGCGCGCGCCTGCTCGATCGCGGCGTCGACCCGGGTCGGCTGGACCGCGACCGATTTACGCAACGGCGCCCACCGTGTCGCGGAAGAGGTCGGAGATCGACGCGCCCGACGCCAGGTACGTCGCCGTGACGCCAGCGATCGCGAGCTCGCCGAACATCTGGTCGCGGCGCGCACGCTCGCGCGCGTCACCCGGCGTCGGCGCGGCGACGATCACGGCCTGCGTCGCGATCGCGGCTTCGCGGAGCGTGGACGCTGGACGCACCCACGCGCGATCGAGCGACGGCGTGACGAGGATGCAGGCCGATCCGCGACGCAGACGCGGCAGCGTCTCGACGAGTGTCTCGGCGATCGTGCGCGAACCGGCGACCCGCACCTCAGCGAGGTACTGCATCAGCTTGCCGAATTGTTTCGAGCCGCGGTCCGGCTGGAAGATCTCGGCGCGCGTGCCGCTGGTGATGAGTCCGACATTGCGATGCTCATCCAGCGCCTTGCGCACGATCGATGCCGCGACCGTGACCGCGCGCTCCTCGGTCGAGTCCTCACCCTCGCCGCGATGCCAGTGACGCTCGAGGTCGAGGTAGATCCAGAGGTCGGCGGTCTTGTCGAGCTCGAACTCCTTCACGTAGAGGGAGCGATGCCGGACCGACGACGGCCAGTGGATGCGGTTCATCGCGTCGCCCGAGCGGTACTCGCGGATGCCCATGACCATCGACGTCGACTGGAGCGATCGCCGACCGGTGAGGATGCCGCCCTCGAGGACCGAACCGGGAAGGCGCCAGTGCGGGAGTGGCGCGACGCGGGGATAGACGAGGAGCAGCGCCTCGGTCGCGACGCGCGCTTCGCGCGGGAACAGGCCGAACGGATCGCCCGAGCGAAGTGCGATCGGGCCGAGCTTGTAGCGGCCGCGACGGATCGCCTTCGCGAGCACCTTCCACTTGCGGGTCTTCCCGCCACCGCCGATCGAGAGCACGCGACCCGGCAGCGGCTCCGGCCAGTTCGACTCCTCCGAGATCTCGAGCCACAGCTTGCCGAACGTCGAGTCGTTGCGCAGCTCGTAGATGAGCTCGAACGTGTCGCCAAGGTGCGCGTACGTCTGCGAGAGCGTGCGCGTGATCGAGAGCCCGTCGAGCGTCAGGCGCGCCTGGATCCACATCGCGACGCCGACGAAGAGCAGTAGATACGAGAGGTAGCCCAGCAGATCGAGTCCCGTCGACGCGGCGACGATGAAGAGCGCGAGCCACAAGACGACGAAGTGCCACGCCTTCATGCATTAGCCCCTGCGCCGGCGGCGGGTCCGGTTCCGTGCGCGCCGGCTGGCGGGTGGCACGCGCAGGGCAGTGGCTCTTCGATGCGAGACGCCGAGGGGCCCCGGGCCGTGACGTTGCGCTGGCCCAGTTCTGCGACACGGAGCCGGGGAGCCGGCGTCGCAGCGAGAAGAGCGATGCCCGAAGCGGGACAGGACCCGCCGACGGCGCGCATCACGTCAAGCGCGAGCGGCCGTTGGCGACAGCTCTACTGGCACGCTCGCGAGCACTTCAGCGATGACGGTCGTCGCCGCGAGGTCCTTGAGCCGAGCCTGGGGTTGCAGGATGAGACGGTGTGAGAGCGTCGGCGCTGCGAGCTGCTTCACGTCGTCGGGCAATACGAAGTCGCGGCCCTGCAGGAGCGCGAACGCCGCGGACGCGCGCGCCAGCGCGAGCGAGCCGCGCGGCGACGCGCCGAGATACACGTCGGGGTGAGAGCGCGTCGCGTTCACGATCGCGACGACGTACGACTTCACCTGTTCCGCGATATGGATGTCCTTCACCGCGCTCTGCGCCTGGAGCAACTCCTCGGCACTGAGGACCTGCTCGATGGTCTCGAGCGGGTGGATGACGCGCTGCGCGTCGAGGATCGCCACCTCCTCACGATCCTTGGGGTAGCCGAGCTGCAGCCTGATGAAGAAGCGGTCCAGCTGCGCTTCCGGCAACGGGAAGGTGCCCTCGTACTCGATCGGGTTCTGCGTCGCCATGACGAGGAACGGCTCGGGGAGCTGGTAGGTCGTGCCGTCGACGGTGACCTGATGCTCCTCCATCGATTCGAGGAGTGCGGACTGCGTCTTCGGCGTCGCGCGGTTGATCTCATCGGCGAGGACGATCTGGCTCATGATCGGCCCGGGCCGGAACTCGAAAGTGCTGGTGCGCTGGTTGAAGATCGAGACGCCGGTGACGTCCGATGGCAGCAGGTCCGGCGTGAACTGGATACGCCGGAACGAACACCCAAGCGACCGCGCGATGGCCTTCGCGAGGACGGTTTTCCCGGTCCCGGGCACGTCCTCGACGAGGATGTGGCCGCGGCAGACCAGGGCGACGAGCGCCAGCTCGACCTCGTGGTGCTTGCCAAAGATGACCTTCTCGACGTTCGCCGCCACCGTGCCGATGCGGTTCGCGAGGGCGCTCTTATCCATTGACGACTTCTCCACCAACTGAGCCATTTGGCTCCCCTTCCTCGCCAATGCTAAAGGCGAGACACCTGTCATCGGAATGAACGCGCGAGGCGTCTCGTTGGTTCAACGGCCCAGGGCTGCTTGCATCACTCGGCCACCAAGCGGGGCGGCGTCGACGCCTCCCTGACCGGAGTTCTCGATGATGACGGCGACCGCGACAACGGGATTCTCGGCGGGCGCAAAGCCTATGAACCACCCGTGCGGCGGACCGGCGGGGTTCTCGGCCGTACCCGTCTTGCCGGCAACATGCACGCCGCTGATCTTCGCGCCGAACGCGAAGGCGCCGGGCCCCTCGACCGCGCCGACGAGGTAGCCCGCGATCTTCGCCGCTGTGTCGGGGCGCACGACCTGGCCGGCGGCGCCGGGCGCGATCGTCCGGATGGTGTTGCCCGAGCTGTCGCGCACCTCGGTCGCGTAGTGTGGCGTCGGCATCACACCGGCGCGCCCGATGGTCGCCGCGATGAGCGCCATCTGCAGCGGCGAGACGAGCAGCTCGCCCTGACCGTACGACGTGTCCGCGACGAGCGTAGGTCGATCGAGCGTTCCGGAGTTCGAGAGCTGGCCCTTCGGGACCGCGATGTCGCACCGTGGCGCTGCGCCGACGCCGAAGCGGCTCGCGTACTCGGCGAGCTTCTGCCCGCCGACCTGCAGGCCGATCTTCGCGAAGTAGATGTTCTCCGACAATCGGTAGCCGTCTGCCATCGTGTAGTCGCCGTGCGCCTTCGAAGATGAGCGCACGTAGTACTGGCCCCACGACGGATCCGCCTGCCACGGATCGTCGACGCGGATCTTGGTGTCCGGGTTGATGCCGTTCTCGAGCGCGGCCGCACCGGTGACGAGCTTGAACGTCGATCCCGGCGCATAGAGGCCCTGGCGCGCGCGATCGAGTCGACGTGAGTGCATCGACCGCGACCTTCTGCACCTTCGGGTCGATGCCGAGCACGACGGAGCCCGGCTCCTCGTGCTCACCGAGGTAGCGCGCGCGCCATGTCGCGATCGGATCGCCCGGGTCTTGGCCGATGAGCGAATCCGCGTATGCGGCCTCGATGCCCGAGGCGCCGTACTTGAAGGACGCGAAGCCGACGACGTGCGCGAGCGAGCGGTCGGAGTACTTGCGAGTCCAACCGTCCTGCGTCTTCACGCTCTGCGCGAGGACGTTGTTGGCGGTGTCGACGATCTTGCCGCGCGGCCGGTCGCGGATCGCCGCGACGAGGCGCGGGTTGAACGGATCCGACGCGAGCGCGTCGGATGCGACGAGCGTCCAATAGCCGACGCCGGCAGATGTCACGAGGAACGCGATGGCGATCGCCACCGACAACCCACGAATGTTCTCGGCGATGCCGCGGGTCATTCCGTTCCTCGCACGCGCGCGGTCACGTCGGAGACGCGCATGAGAAGCGCGACGAGCATCCAGTTCGTCACCAGCGACGACCCTCCGTACGCGACGAACGGGAGCGTTACGCCGGTGAGCGGGATGAGGCGCGCGTTGCCGCCGACGATGACGAGCGTCTGGAACGCGACGATGAAGGACAGGCCGCCCGCGAGGAGCTGGAGGAACGGTGTCGGCGCGCGGACCGCGATGAGCATGCCGCGATAGAAGAACAGGAGGTACAGCGCGAGGAGGATGAGCGCGCCGGCGAACCCGGTCTCCTCCGCGAACGCGTTGAAGACGAAGTCGCTCCACACGATGGGGATCCGGTCGGGCATGCCGTTGCCGAGGCCGGCGCCGAAGAGGCCCGCGTTCCCGAGCGCGAAGAGTCCCTGCACGATCTGGTAGCCGGCGCCGAACCGCAGCTCCTCGCTGAACGGCTGCAGCCACGTGTCGATGCGCACGTGCACGTGCCCGATGAGCTGGTACACGGCGAACCCGCCTACGGCGAGGAGCGCGAGGCCGATGAGCGTGTAGAACGCCTCGCCGGTCGCGAGGTAGAGCATCGCGAGGAAGATGCCGAGGAAGAGGAGCGCCGCCCCCAGGTCCTTCTCGAAGATGACGACGACCATCGCCATCGCCCACATCGCGAGGATCGGCAGCAGGTAGGGCACCGGCGGGATCGGGAACGGCCCGATGCGCCGGGAATGCGTGATGACCTCGCGGAACTCCTCGAGGTACGCGGCGAAGAACACGACGAGAAGGATCTTCACGGCCTCCCACGGCTCGAAGTTGAACCGCGAGACGCCGATCCAGATGCGCGCGCCGTTGATCTCGCGGCCGATGACCGGCAGCAGCGGCGAGATCAGCAGGACGAGACCGAGGATCGCCCAGGTCCACTTGAAGCGCGCGAGCGCGGTGAGATCGCGCGGGATGAGGATCGTCGCCGCGAACGCGCCGGCGGCGACGATCATCCACGTCAGCTGCTGGAGCAGCAGTGGCTGATCCGCGGGCTGCAACCGCTGCACGAGGATCAGGCCGAGCGCCGACAGTCCCGCGGCGAGCGGGAAGAGCAGCTGGTCGCCGCGCACGCCGCGCCATGCCAGGAAGAGATGCAGCGCGAGCATGAGCGCGATGAAGGCGACGGGAATGAAGATCTGTCGTCGGTCGAACGCCGCAGCGTCGGCAGCGGCGACTGCGACGGAGCCGGTGATCGCGAGGGCGGCGACCCAGACGATGAGACCGACCTCGCTTCGGCGGCGCAAGAGGAGCGTCATGACGCGACCGTCGAGTGCGCGGGCCTAGCGGGTGACGCGGGAGCGGCGGTCGCGCGGCCCGCGGCGGCGGGTCCTGCCGCGGGTAGCGGCATCGTCTCCTCCTCGCGCGCGCTGCTGACATCGACCAGCGGCGGCCGAATGTATGCGGGCTTCTCGTCAGCGCGCGCGTTGTCGTCGGAGACGATTGCCGCTCCCGCGTCACCCGCCAGCCGCGTCGAGACTCTCATCGCTCCAACCGCATCGCCACGCGGCCGATGGCGATCTCGTCGCCGAAACGCACGCGCTCGCGCTTCTCGATCCGCACGCCGTTCACCAGTGTGCCGTTCGTGCTGCCAAGATCTTCGATCCACCACTCGTCGTCGCGCAGCTCGAGCGTCGCATGGCGCGCCGACGCCGCCTCGTCGGGGAAGCTGATGTCGTTGCCGGCGTCGCGGCCGATCGCGTTCGTCGGCCGCAGGGTGAGGCGCTCGCCGACGCGTGGCGCGCGCGCGGGGCTGCGCTCGACGACGAGCGTGCCCGCTGCGCGCGTCGCGGCGCGCTCCGCGGCCATCGAGCGGTGCAGCACGCCGAACGCGCGGATGAGGAACAGATAGAGGATGACGAGGAACGCGATCCGCACCGCCCACAGCAGGACGGCGAAGGTGATCTCCATCCGTCAGTCGGCGGAGCGGAAGACGAGCTCGAGCCCGCCGACGGAGATCTTGTCGCCGTCGTCGAGGACCTTCTCCGCGACGCGCCGGCCGTTCACGTACGTGCCGTTCGTGCTCTGCAGGTCGTAGAGCGTGTAGCGCCCAAGGCGCAGGCGGATCTCGGCGTGCTTGCGCGACACGCGCCGGTCGTCGAGGACGACGTCGTTCTGCGGATCGCGTCCGATGAGGAGCGGATCGGGTCCGAGACGCACCGGCGAGGCGTCACGCTGCTCGATCATTGCCTTCGGAGCGCGAGGCCGATCCTTCAGCAGCGCTTCCCGGTCGAGGACCATCGTGTGGCCGGACTCGACGGCACCGAGCGCCTTCGCGTCGGCCTCGACCTCCTCGCCCGACATGTCGACGAGCGCGCACGAGACGCGCATGTCTCCCGGCGCGATGTCCTCAGCGCGCTCGATCTCGACCGAGGGATACGCCAGGAGCGTGAAGCTCCGCTCGCGCGCCGCGCCGAGCACGGCCTCGGCGAGGTCGCGCTCGAGGCTCTTGCGGTACTGCTCGAACTGCGCGAAGTCCGACGCGGAGAGCGAGACGACGTACGAGTTGGGCACGAAGGTCTTGCTGAGACTGATCGTCTGATGCCCTTCCATCGCGCGAATGAGCCGCTTCGCGATCTGGACGGGCTGCAGCTTCGCGCCGAAGAGGCGCGCGCTCCATCCCTCGATGATCCGGCTGACGAACGCCTCGACCCGTTCCACCTAACTACGTGCTCCGCCTCACTTTGATCACTTCCGCACCGACAAGGATGATCACCGCTGTCAGATAGACCCACGTCAAGAGGCCCGCCGCGAACGCGATCGGCCCGTATGCGCTGAAGAGGCCGAGCCCGCGCGTGAAGAACCCGAACGCCACCTTCGCGACCTCCCACAGCACGGCGGATACCAGGGCCGCGACGCGGACCGATGACCGCGCGACCGGGACCCGCGGCAGGTAGCGGTAGATCAAGCCGAAGAAGACGTATCCGGCGGCGAGGCCGAGCAGGGGGGAGCCGATCGCAATGAGGAGGCGCGCCCCGGCGCCGAAGCCCGCTTCGGTGAGCGCGCCCTGCGCTGCCTGCGCGCCGTAGGAGAGCGCGAAGGAGAACACCGCCAGCAGCGCGATCCCCGCGACGAACGCGAACGCGGCCGCGTTCCCCCGGATGAAGCTACGTTTGCGACCACCGGTGAGGATCGCCGCGAGGGCCGTGTCGATTGAGGAGTGGATCGCGCTCGCGCCGAGGATCGTGCCTACGAGACCGATGCCCAACGAGATCGCTCGCCCGTCCACGAGCTCGCGCGCGATGCGGACCTCCTGCGCCGTCGCCGAGGGGTAGACCGTGCGAAGGAGCTGGACGAGCTCACGCTGCGCGCGCTCCGGGCCATAGACGAAGCCAAGCACGCCCACCACAAGCGCGAGGAGCGGGATGAGCGAGAAGAAGAGCTGGTACGCGACCGCGCCCGCGAGGAAGAGCGACTCGTCAGCGAAGAATGACGACGCGACGCGACGCGCGAGCGCGAGCGCACGCTGGAGCCTGACTAGGATTTTTCCTCGCTCTTCGCCGGCTTTGGCTGGGCCGGAGGCTTGCTCTCAGGCTTCGTCCTTTCAGGCGAAGTCTTTGCCTCTTTAGCCTCGCTCTTTGACTCTTTAGCTGCTGGCCCCCCCGACTCGGTCTTGTGATCGCTGCTCGACGTTGAGTCGCTTTCATTCGGCGCCTTGCCCCGGGAGTCCGTCTTATACCAGCCACCGCCTTTGAAAACGATGGCCGGCGCGACGATTAGACGCCGCGGACGCTTGCCGCAGTTCGGACACGTATCGAGCGTCTGATCTTTGAACGATTGAACGGCGGAGAACGCGTGACCGCAGTGGTCACAACGGTAGTCGTAGATGGGCACCGCCGATATCATCGCCGAACGGTGACGGGAGGGGCTATCGCCATCACGCAGCGCGCGGCCTCCCGGCGCCGCCGCTTACTCATCGAGAACGTTCAGGCCTACCTGTTCCTCTTACCGGCGTTCGTGGTGCTCCTCGTCTTCAAGATCTTCCCCGCGCTCTACGCGATCTACATCAGCTTCTTCAAGTGGGACATCGTCCAGGGCGCGTTCCGCGGGATCGAGAACTACACCGACATCCTCTTCGGCTCCCGCGCGGAGAACTGGTGGCGATCGGTCTCGACGACGATCACGTTCGCACTCATTACCGTGCCGTTCGAGATCGCGCTCGCCCTGGTCATCGCGTACCTCCTCTTCCAGAAGATCCGCGGGCGCGCCGTGTACCGGACGATCTATTACCTGCCCTACATCACCGCCACGGTCGCGGCCGCCGCGGTCTTCGAGTACCTCTACCACCCGCAGTACGGCATCTTGAACACGATCCTGTCGAGCGTCGGGCTGGGACCGCTCCGCTTCCTGCAGGAACCAACAGGCATCTTCGAGATGATTGGGAACCGTTTTGGCGCGGACGTGCCGGCGTGGGCCGCGGGCCCGAGCCTATCGCTGGTGAGCGTCGCGATCTTCTCGATCTGGCACTTCCTCGGCTTCCAGATCGTCATCTTCCTTGGCGGGCTCGGGAACATCCCGGTCGAGTACTACGAGGCGGCGCGCCTCGACGGCGCGAATCCGCGGCAAGTGTTCACGAGGATCACGCTGCCGCTCCTGACGCCGCAGATCTTCTTCGTGTTCACGATCGCGAGCATCGGTGTGCTCCGCGCCTTCAACGAGATCTTCGTCCTCACGAACGGCGGTCCGCTCGACACCTCGCGCACCGTGTCGATGCTCGTGTTCCGCACGTTCTTCCAACAAGGCCAGATCGGCTTCGGCTCCGCGATGGGCGTCCTCCTCACGCTTCTCATCCTCGCGTTCACGCTCGTGCAGTTCCGCGTGCTCGAGCGCCGGGTGCAGTACGGATGAGTGAGGTCGTTCTTCCCCGCGTCAGCGTGCGCGCCCTACGCCGGCCAGCCGTGCCGCCGATCAGGTCGAGCCTGTTCGTGCACCTCGTGCTCATCGCGGTCGGCGGCCTCGTCGCGTACCCCTTCTATTACATGCTTACGACCGGCCTGAAGGACTTCTTCGAGTCGATCACGTCACCGCCGACGATCTTCCCCACCCAGGGGCTGCACCCAGAGAACTACATCGAGGCGTGGTCGAAGGCCCCGTGGGCACGCTATTTCGGAAACACGGTCCTCATCGCGCTCCTGAACACCGCCGGCGAGCTCTTCACTGCCGTCCTCGCGGCGTACGCCTTCGCGCTCATGAACTTCAAGGGCAAGGCCGTGCTCTTCACGGTGCTGCTCGCGACGTACATGATGCCGGCGGAGGCCACGCTCATCCCGAACTTCGTCATCATGACGCGACTCTTCCGTCCGAATGACCTCGACCACATTGCCCAGGGTTACCTCGTGCAGGTGCTCCCCTTCCTCGCGACCGCGTTCTCGATCTTCCTGCTGCGGCAGCAGTTCCTCTCCGTGCCGAAGGAACTGCGGGACGCTGCGGTGATCGACGGGGCCGGACATCTACGTTTCCTGTGGTCGGTCGTGCTTCCGATCTCGATCCCGGCGCTCGTAACGGTGGCGATCATCTCGTTCTACGGGAGCTGGAACGCCTTCCAGTGGCCGCTGATCATGACTTCCCGCCCGGATATCCAGCCGATCCAGGTCGGTCTCAACGCCTTCCGCGACACCGCCCGCTCGCAATACCATCTCTTGATGGCGGCGTGCTCGTTCGTCGTCGCGCCGATAGTGCTGCTGTATCTGGTGGGGCAGCGCTACCTGGTGCAGGGAGTGGCGAGGACCGGCATCCGCGGCTAGAAGTCACGCGTACCTCACATAGGGGTCATCCGCCCGACGCAGAGTCGCGGGGAAGGTTGGAGGAAAAGGCGCCCATGCGGAAGTTAGGCGTTCTGTTCGCGATCACGATGCTTATCGCGGCCTGCGGCGGGTCCGCTGCTCCCTCGGGATCACAGGGGCCGGCGGCGACCACCGAGGCCGATCTTGACATCACCGGTCCGGTGACCATCACGCTCTGGCACGCGCTCACGAGCGACCCACAGAAAGGCGCGCTCGAGGCGGCGGTGAAGAAGTTCAATGAGACCAACGGCAAGGGCATCACCGTCCAGGCCGTCGTGCAGGGCAACTACACGCAGCTCTACCAGAAGACCCTCGGCGCGATCCAAGCCGGCGCGCTGCCGGAACTCGCGCACGCGTACGAGTCGTTCGTCGCCGACTATACGAAGGCTGACGTCGTCATCGATCTGGACCCGTACGTGAACAGCAAGAAGAACGGTCTCGATCAGGCGAGCAAGGACGACATCTACAAGCCGTACTTCGACACGAACCGCTTCGCGCAGTACGGCAACAAGCTGCTCTCATTCCCGTTCACGAAGTCCCTCGCCCTCATGTACACGAATGAGGACGTGCTGAAGGCCGCAGGCGTGGCCGTGCCGAAGACATGGCAGGAGTGGGAGCAGGCCGTCCAGAAGGCGACGAAGAAGGACGCGAACGGCAAGACCACCCAGTACGGATACGCCGGCACGTCCGACGCGTCGTACTTCAACGCGATGGTCCTCTCACGCGGCGGCAAGATCATGAGCGACGACAACAAGACCGTCGCATGGGACGGCAAGGAAGGCCTCGAGACGCTGCAGATGCTCAAGCGTCTCTACGACGGCGGGTACGCCTACACGCCGACGAACTTCGACTGGCAGAACGACTTCGCGCAGAACAAGCTCGCGTTCACCTTCGCGTCGACGTCGAGCCGTCCGTTCATCGCGGCGGCCATGAAGACGCCAGTGGCGTGGAATGTCGCGGCACCGCCTGGCGGGAAGACCGTGATGTTCGGCGCGAACGTCGCCATCTTCAAGAGCACGCCGCAGAAGCAGCTCGCGTCGTGGCTCTTCATCAAGTGGTTCAGCGAGCAGGACAACACCGCGGACTGGGCGACGAAGTCCTACTACATGCCCGTCCGCAAGTCCGCCGCGAACAACGAGGCGCTGAAGACCTACTGGTCCTCGAAGGATCCGCAGGGCAAGCAGGCCTACGACACGATCGGCGCTTCGATCCCCGAGCCGAACGTCCGCGGCCAGCAGGACATCCGCGACGTCATCACCAACATGTACGTCTCGGTCATGACCGGCAAGGCCACGCCGGAGCAGGCGATCAAGGACGCCGGCACGAAGGCGAACCAGATCCTGAAAGACGCGCAGTAGACCAATTTCGCAGCGCTTAGTGAGAGGCCCCCGGAAACGGGGGCCTCTTCGTTTTTCCGGCCGTTCGATGAGTTCTCGCCCGGCCCGCCGTCTATGTAGGTGTATGAACGCCGCCGTATTCGCCGACCTGTGCGACTACACCAGGCTCACCGAGCAGCTCGGTGACGAGGCTGCGGCGGAGATGGCGCTCGCGCTCGGCGCGATCGCGACGGCGGTGGCGAGCCGCTACGGCGGACGCGTCGTGAAGACACTCGGCGACGGCGCGCATCTGCACTTCACGGAGACACGCGACGCGGTCGCCGCCAGTCTCGAGCTGATCGAGCGGGTCCGCGCCTCGGGGCTCCCGTGCGCGCGTGTGGGCGTCAACGCTGGTCCGATGGTCGAGGCGAACGGCGACTACTACGGCCGAGCGGTCAACATCGCGGCGCGGATCGCCGCGCAGGCCGCGCCCGGCAGCGTGTTCGTCGGCGAGGCAGCCACGGCAAGCGCCGGTGACACCGTGCGTTTCGACCTCGTCGGCCCGATCGCGTTGCGCGGCGTCGCACAGGCGGTCACCGTCTACCGCGCACTCGCCGCATAGGCGCGCCGGACGGCGATGAGTTTTGCGGTCACGCGCCGTCAAAGAGATCGAGAATGCAGTTCGGAGGCTGACCATGAGTGAGCCAAAGACCTACACCCTGAACGTCCCCGGCGCCGTCGTTGCGTACGATGTCCGGCGCAACGAGACGACGACGGAGCCGCCGCTCGTGCTCATCGGATCGCCGATGGGCGCCGCCGGCTTCGGCACTCTGGCGAAGCGCTTCAGTGATCGGACCGTGGTGACGTACGACCCGCGCGGCGTGGAGCGCAGCAAGCGCACAGACGGTGCATCCGAGACGACCCCCGACG
This sequence comes from Chloroflexota bacterium, assembly GCA_005887995.1. Lineage (GTDB taxonomy): Bacteria > Chloroflexota > Limnocylindria > P2-11E > P2-11E > CF-39. The sequence continues at coordinate 3,154 of VBJD01000075.1, read as the reverse complement.
AGCACGCTGACGACCTGAGCCGCATCATCTCGGCGCTCGGCGCCGGGCCGATCGACCTCTTCGCCTCGAGCGGTGGTGCGGTGAACGCACTCGCGCTCGTGGCGAAGCATCCGGAGCAGGTCCGCACCCTCATCGCGCATGAGCCTCCCGCCGCGCAGGAGCTGCCCGATCGGGAGCAAGCGCTCGCGGCGAACCGGGACGTTCACGAGACCTACCTGCGGATGGGGATGGGACCAGCGATGGCCAAGTTCATCACGCTCGTGATGCTCAAGGGCGCCGTCCCGGCAGACTTCGGTGAGCGGCCCGTCGACCCGGCGATGTTCGGGCTTCCCACGGCGGACGACGGCGCGCGGAACGATCCGCTCCTGGGTCAGAACATGGTGACCTGCACACACTACCGGCACGACTTCGACGCGCTTCGCTCGGCGGCGACGCGGATCGTGATCGCCGCGGGAGCCGAGTCCGAGGGCGAGATGGCCAACCGCGCCGCGCATGCGGTCGCAGCGCGACTCGGCACGGCGCCCGTGATCTTCCCGAGCGGCCACGGTGGGTTCCTCGGAGGCGAGTACGGTCAGACGGGTCAGCCCGACGCCTTCGCCGCGACCCTTCGAGAGGTCCTGCGCACGAGTCGCGAGACCGCGGACCGCACGACGGTCAACGCCTGACCTCGTTCTTCGCCGACGACATAAGAGAGGGCCCCCGGTAACGGGGGCCCTGTTCATTTGCCGAGCTCGCGCTCGAGCAGCCGCACCCGCTCCTCGCGTTCGGCAAGCTTGGCTTGTTCGTTCGCGACGACCGACGGCGGCGCTTTCTCGGCAAAGCCTGGCTTCGCGAGGACTTCGCGTGAGCGCTGGAGCAAGTCGCGTGCTTCGATGAGTTCCTTCCCCAGTCGTGCGCGGTGCTCGATTGCGTCGTGCTCGGCGGCAAGCCTGACCTCGACCGCGCGGACCACGGTGGCGTGTCCGGTCCCACCGCCAAACGACAGCTCCGTCTGCGTGAGATGCGCGATCGGGTCGCCGAGCTCGCGGATCGCGCGCGTTTCGCCGCCGAGCGTCGCCTTCACGCGCGCTCCTGGCTTCACGCCAGCAGACTGCCGGAGGTTCCGGATCGCACGCACGATATCGATGAGGATCGCGAAACGATCCTCGAGCGCGCCGTCGCGCTGACCGGGCTCGGGCCATTTGGCGATGACGAGCGACTGGGTGCGCTCTGACGTCGGCAACGCGCGCCAGAGCTGAAGAGCGAGCGTGTCGCTGATGAACGGCATCGACGGATGTGCGAGCCGCAGGATGCGGTCGAGCACGTACGCGAGCGTTTTCGCGGCGGCGTCGGCACGGTTCGGATCGCGGAGGCTCAGCTTCGCGAGCTCGATGTAGACATCGGCGAACTCGCCCCACACGAATTGCTGGAGCGCGGTCGTGTATTCGCCGAAGTGGTAGGTCTCGATGAGCCGCGTGAGGTCCGCGACCACGGCCTCCGTGCGCGAAAGGATCCACCGCTCGGCGGGACCGAGCGCGGGATCGTTCTGGGGGCTGCGGTCCGCGGACCAGCCGGGCTGCGGGTGCGCCTCGAGCGCGCGGAGCACGAAGCGGCCGATATTCCAGAGCTTGTTCGCGAACTCCCTCGCGTTCTGCAGCTTGCCTTCGGAGAGCTGGCTATCCGCGCCCGCGGACACGCCGTTCACGAGCGCGAAGCGCAGCGTGTCGGCGCCCATCTCCTCGATCACGCCGACGGGGCTCTCGACATTGCCCTTCGACTTCGACATCTTCTCGGAGCGTCCGTGCGCGCCGGAAACGCGCACGAGGCCGTGGAGATACACGGACGTGAAGGGCACGTCGCCCATGTTCTCGATGCCCATCATGATCATGCGGGCGACCCAGAAAAAGATGATGTCGTAGCCCGTCTCGAGCACCGAGCCGGGATAGAAGCGTGCGAGGTCGGGCGTCTTCTCGGGCCATCCAAGGGTGCTGTGTGGCCACAGCGCTGACGAGAACCACGTGTCGAGCACGTCGGGATCCTGCTTGAGGTCGTTGCTCCGGCACTTCGCACACACCGTCGGATCGGGCGCGTCTTCGTCCGGCACGACCATCTCGCCGCAGTCCTGGCAGTACCACACCGGAATGGAGTGCCCCCACCAGATCTGGCGGGCGATCGCCCAGTCGCGGATGTTCTCCATCCACTCGAAGAAGATCTTTTCCTGGTACTTCGGGATCATCTCGATCTTCCCGCCGCGCACCGCATCGATCGCCGGCCGCGCGAGCTCCTTCATCGCCATGAACCACTGGCGCATCACGAGCGGCTCCTCGATCGTGCCGCAGCGATCGTGGATGCCGACCGCGTGCGTGATCGGCTCTTGCCGCACGAGGAGGCCCTTCTGCTTCAGCACCTCGATCGCCTTCTTGCGCGCGGCATCGCGGTGCGCGCCGGCGAGGATGCCGGCCTGGCCGTTCATCCTGCCGTCCTTGTCGATCGCGCTGATGATCGTGAGGTTGTGGCGCTGGCCGATCTCGAAGTCGGTGGCGTCGTGGCCCGGCGTGACTTTGAGCGCGCCGGTGCCGAACTGCGGATCGACCGCTTCGTCGGTGATGATCTTCACGCGACGCTCGACCATCGGCACGAGCACCTCTTTGCCGACGTACGGCTTCCAGCGCTCATCGTCCGGGTGCACCGCGACCGCGACATCGGCCACGATCGTCTCGGGCCGTGTCGTCGCGACGATGACGTCGGGCGTGCCCGCGGGCATCTTCTCCGCCCAGGGGTATTTCACGAACGAGAGCTGATCGGTGCGCGTCTCGTGCAGCAGCTCCAAGTCCGAGAACGTCGTCTGGCAGGTGAGGCACCAGTGGACGATGCGGTCCGCGCGGAAGAGATGACCCTTCTTGTAGAGGCGGATGAAGTGGACGCGCACCCGCCGCTGCATGTCCGGATCCATCGTGAAGTGCACGCGCGTCCAGTCGAGGCTGCATCCGAGCATCCGGAGCTGCCGGTAGATGCGCGGCTGGTAGTAGCGCATCCACTTCCACATCTCGGCGAGGAACTGCTCGCGCCCCAGACCCTTCTTGTCCATCTCTTTCGCGAGCTCTTTCTCGACGAGGATCTGCGCGATGATCCCGGCGTGGTCCGTGCCGGGCAGGTAGAGCGTGGCTTCGCCCTT
>VBJD01000074.1 GCA_005887995.1 Chloroflexota bacterium | reverse complement strand
GGTCGCGCGACTCCTCCGTGATCTCGACGGTGTCCGCCTCGCGGTCATCGCCCGCACGATGAATGACCTGGCGCATCGCGGCGCTCTCCGCGTCCGCACGCAGGATGCGATCGCGCTGGCACACGCGCTCCTTTCTTATCCGACGTGGCGGACCGCGCTCACCGGCCCGGCGCGCCGCCGCGCGCCGCGCCTGGTCGCGAGCGCGCTGCGCAGCGCGGTGCTCTAGAGGGGCTTTCCCTGCGCGCGTAGTCTGGCCGTGTGAGCGAGGTCGCACGCCCGGCGCGCAGTCTCCGTTCGCGGCTCGCCTGGGCCGCCGTCGGGCTATACGTCGTCCTCGTCGTTTCGGGCCTGCGCATGCACGCCGAGATGATGGGGATCGGTCCGACGGATCTGTGGGTGTTCTTTACCCTCCTATGGGGAGCGGTCATCGGCGCGCTCATTCTCAGTCGATACCCGTCGCATCCCGTCGGCTGGCTATTCATCGTGGTGGCCTTGTGCTTCGGTGCGTCGATGTTCAGCTCGGGTTATGCGCTCGAGGCGATCGTCTTCAATCCGGACACGCTCCCCGGTGGCGAGGTCGCGGCATGGCTCACGTTCTGGCTCGAGCTCCCTGGCGTCGCGGCGCTCGCGCTATTCCTTCCCCTGTTGTTTCCAGACGGCCACCTCCCGTCGCCGCGCTGGCGCCCCGTCGCCTGGCTGGGCGCGGGACTGCTCGCGGTCGCGACCGCCGTCACGATGGTCACACCGAGCGTCATCCCCGAATACCCAAATGTGCGCAATCCCATCGGCATCCGGGAGTGGTCCGGCGCCTTCGACATGCTGAACGCTCTCAGCGAGGCGGTGCTCATCCCGCTCGTCGTGCTGTGCGGCGCCGCGCTCTTCGACCGGATGCGCCGTGCAGGCCCGATCGAGCGTCTGCAGATCCGGTGGTTCGCGTTCGCCGTGGCGATCCTCGTGTTCGCGTTCATCACCGAGGAGATCTCACGCGTCGTCACGGCCTTTGGCCCGTATAGCGCCTTCCTTGCGATCGTGGCGTTGACGGCGCTTCCGACAGCAGCGGGCATCGCGATCCTTCGCTATCGCCTGTACGAGATCGACGTGATCATCAACCGCACCGTCGTCTACGTGGGCCTCACCGCCGTGCTCGCCGGCCTGTACACCGCAGCCGTCGCGCTGTTCCAGCGGACCATCGTCGCGCTCACCGGCGAGAGCTCGGACCTCGCCGTCGTGATGACGCTCTTCGTGCTCGCGACGGTGTTCACGCCGCTCAAGAACACGCTGCAGTCAAGCGCCGATAAGTACATCAAACCGATCGCGCCACCGACTGCGCAGTCCACCGCGATCGACGATCTCGTACGGCTCGCCGAATTGCACTCGCGCGGCATCCTCACCGACCAAGAGTTCGCCGCGAAGAAGAAGCAGGTGCTCGGGATCTGAGCTGCGTGTGCGACGTACGCTCGACAGCATGACGCTTCCGCTCGAGCTCACGAGGTCGAGGCTCGGGCGAGCGCCGCAACTCCTCGCTGTCGACGGCTGGCTGCTCGGCGCGGCGTTCGCCGCGCTCGCGCTGCTGTTCATCGCGCTCTTCGGCGAGCGGCTCGCGCCGCACGAGTCCATCTACTTTGTCGTCGAACACGGGAGCGATCCGCGGCCGTACGACCCGGGCGTCGTATTCCCGTTCGGCTCGGACATCCTTGGCCGCGATCTCCTCAGCCTCGTGCTCGCCGGCGCTCGCACGACGCTCGCGATCGTGCTCATCGGCGGCCTCTCTCGCGTGGCGGCAGGCACGCTCGTCGCCGCCGTCGGCTCGTGGTGGCGTCCGCTTCGGCTCCTGACGGAGTCGATCGCTGAACTCGTGTCCGCGGTGCCGGCGACTCTCGCAGCGCTCGTCATCGTCAAGATCTTCGTCAAGGCCGATACGACGATCTGGCTGTTCGTCGGCGCATTGCTCGTCATCGGTTGGGCCGGGCCATACCGCGTCGTGCGCGCGGAGGTCGATCGACTGATGAATGCGCCGTTCATCGTCGGAAGCCGCTCGCTCGGTATCGGCCGATGGCGTCTCTTCTGGCGGCATCAGCTCCCGCATCTGCTGCCGGTGCTCGCCGTCAATCTCGCCCAGCAGGTCGTCGCGTCGCTCGTGCTCGTCGCGGAGCTTGGTGTCCTCGGGACGTTCGTCGGCACGACGCGCCTCATCAACATCGAGGAGTCGCTCAGCCGGGTCATCAGCGGGCCCGTGAACGCCGCGCAGATCGCCGACCCGCCCGAGTGGGGCGGCCTGCTCGCCGCGGCGCGAACGATCGAAAGCCTCTGGACATTTCGCTGGCTCATCCTCGTACCGGGGCTCGCGTTCGCGGCCACCGCGATCGCGATCTCCCTCGTCGGTTTCGCGCTCGCGCGTCGCTACGCGCGGCGTGATGTCATCGAGGATCTCTCGAGCCGTGGCGCGCTCGCCTTCTGCGCCCTGGCGATCGTCCTCGTCATCGCCTCCGCCTTCATGCCGCCGCGCTACGCGGAAGCAGCGCAATGGGCCATTGGTGCCGCGGCCGACGTACGCCCGTCGCTCGACACGCCGACTGCGTTCCGCGACGCGGGCCTCGCTCCGATCGGCCCGAGCTACGCGATCAAACGAGATCTGAGCGGCGTCGTACAGACGGGACCGGCGACCGTGACCATCGGCGCGACCTCGCTGAAGGAGCGGTGGCCGCGCGACACGACACGTCGCACCTTCTCGAGCGACCTCCGATCCCTGGTGACCGCGGGCACCGGGGGTGGTGCCGTCGAAGCCGATGTCGTCTATGCGGCGCGCGGCATCGTGCCGTCCGAGAATCCCCCGCCCGTGTCGCGGTCGCTGCTCGGTCTTGCCAATCCGTCGCTCGGCACGCTCATCGAGGACTACGCCGATGACTACGCGGGCATCGATGTCCGCGGCAAGATCGTGCTCCTCGTGCGCTTCTACGGCTTCCGGCACGACACGTACGATCGCAACGGCCAGATCCTGGCGCGACGGACGGTCCTGGGCACGACAGCGGACGACGCCGTCGGCGCGGCGGTGAAGCGAGGCGCTGCCGGAGTCATCTACGTCGACCCGGATCTGCCCTTCTACACCGACGTCATCACGAACCCGCCGTACGGCCCGATCAATCCGTACACGCGCGCGGAACGCGAGGCGCCGCGCACCACGGCGGGCGGGGTGCCCGCCGTCATCATCAGCGGCGCCGTCGCGTCCGGCCTCGCCGCTCAGAGCGGTCTGGATCTCTCTGCATACATGGGATGGGACGATTTCGGCCAGTCCGATCGCAACAGATCTGCATCCCGGGACATTGGTGTGAGAGCGCGTCTCGACGTCCCCATCGAACGGCAAGAGCTGCGTACGACGAGCTACCTCGCGGAGGTGGACGATGTCTCGCACGAGGCGACGCACGTCCTCCTCTGGGTCGTGCGCTCACCGGGCAGCGGGCACGAGGCGCTCGACGCGATGGTCGCCGCCGCGCGCTCGCTCGCACCGCGTCGCGCCCCATTCGTCTTCGCCGAATTCGACCCATCTCTCGACCCGCGTACGAACGCCGCGGCCGTCACGAGTGCGCTCGGCGCGCGCCGGGTGGGCCTCGTCATCATCGTGCGAGACCTTGCCGGAAGCGCGCTGCGGTTCGCGACGCCTTGGGGCGACCTCATTCCCGCGCTCGATCGATACGCCGAAGCCGCCGGCGTCCGCGCCATCGCCACGCGGGACACGGCGCCGCGAACGTTCGTCGATGACACCGCGCCATTCGCGGACACGAAGACGATCTTCATCAGCGGGAACGACGACGGCGGCACGGCGGATCTCCGAGCCGACGCGTCGGCGTTCATCTGCTACCTCGCGGGTCGGCTCGCCCTGGGCGCCGAAGAGTTACCACGTTGAGCGCCGCGATCCTGCGCGTGCTTCGCATTCCGGCGACCATCTCGATCGTCGCGGTCGTGCTGTTGGCCGGCGTCCCGTACGCGATGAGCCTCTACGGACCGTACTTGGTGCGCCCGGGTATCCGCTGCATCCGTGTCGGCGCCGCGGTTCCCGCCGGCGGTCCCTACCCGCCGGGCATGTGCCAAGACCTCGCCGCGCTATATCACCGAACGTTCGCCGACCTGTTCGTCGAGTCCATGTTCCGAAGCCTCGCGCTCCTCGTCGGTGCGGCGGTGCTCGCGCTCGTCGTCGGTGCGCTCCTCGGTCTCGCAGCGGGCTTGTTGCGCCGGCGCGCGTGGACGGCGGGCGCCATCGTCGGCGCGACGACCGTCCTCAGCGCCGTGCCTGCGTTCTTCGTCGCGTACTTCCTGCAGATCGCCGTCATCATCATCGGCGCGACCGCGGAGGGCGGGAACCTGCTTCCGGTGGTTGGCTTCGGATACGACAGCCATCTCGTGCTGCCGCTCCTCGCGATCTCGGTGCCGGCGATCGCCTACACCGCGCAGCTCACCGCGACGCGCACTGCCGAGGTGCTCGAGGCGGACTTCATCACCGCGGCGCTCGCGCGTGGTCTCTCGTCGAGTTGGATCCTCCGCGTCCACGTGCTCCCGCACGTGCGACCAGTGACCCTCGAGGCTCTCGGCAGCGGACTGCGCGTGTCGGTCGCGAGCCTGCCGATCGTCGAGTACCTGTTCCAGTGGCGCGGTATCGGTCAGCTCGCGCTCGAGGCCGTCGGCGTACACGACGCGGCCACGCTTATCTTCAGCGCGCTCGTGCTGGTGACGCTCTTCGCCACGCTCTCTGCGGTCGCCGACCTCTCGCGACCGCGCGCGCTATATCGGGCGACTTAGGCCTTCTCGATCTCCAACTCGGCGGCGACTCCGTCGAACTCCCCGCGCCACGCGTGTCCGCGGCCGGCGAGCCCGCGCGTGAGGCTCGTGGCGAGGACCTCTTAGGAGAGAGCGACTTCCGGCGTTAGCTCTTCCGAGACCGGACGTGCGCGTCGGTGACGCGCACGCGGTTCGCGTCGGGGTCGGTGAAGGTGAAGCCGCGATGGCCGGACTGCTTGCTGTCCGTCGCCTCCGTGCAGCTCACACCCGCGGCGACGAGTCGCGCGCGCAGCCCGTCGAGGTCATCCGCGGCCAGGTCGAACTCGGCCTCTCCGCTTGCGCCCGGCAGGAGGAATACGTCGACGTCGCCCACCTCGAAGATCGCGACGACGCCTGGGTGATGGACCGACTGCTTCAGGCCGAGGACCTCGCGATAGAACTGCGCGAGCTTGTCCAAATCGCGCGCGCCGAGGCCGACGTGGCCGACCGCGACGATACGACCGGCGCTGGTCACGCGCGCTCGATCTCCAGCTCTGCGGCGACGCCGTTGAGCTCGCCGCGCCAGGCGTGTCCGCGCCCGGCGAGCCCGCGCTTCACGCTCGTCGCGAGGACTTCCTCGGCGATGTAGTCCGTGAACCGCTCGATCGTCGGAGCGATCGCGCCGTCGTAGCGCAACGCGATACGGTCCGCGATATCGAGCCCCGCTTCCTTGCGCAGATCGTTGAGCTTGTGCGCGAGCTCGCGCGCCAGTCCCTCGGCCTCGAGCTCGGGCGTGAGCGCGGTATCGAGAGCGACGACGAGACCCGACTCGCGCGCGACCGCGTGACCGGACTCGCCCTCATGCGAGACGAGCACCTCCGTCGGCTTCAGCTCGAACCCCTCGACGACGATGAGCCCGTCGCGTCGCTCGTACCTCCCCTCCGCGAGCGCCGCTCTGACCTTCGGCAGATCCTTTCCGAGCCGCGGTCCCAGCACCTTGAGGTCCGGCTTCACGACCTCGCGCACGAGTCCCTCGGCGCGGTCGCGCACCTCGAGCCGCTTCACGTTGAGCTCGTCGCGCACGATCGCCGCGAGCTCGTCGTCACCGGACAGCGCGCCCCGATCGCGGTCGCCCTCGTCGAACACCGCGACGAGCTTCGGCAGCGGCGTGCGCACCTTCGTCTTGGCCTGCGCGCGCGCGGCGCGCCCGAGCTCGACGACGCGGCGCGCGGCGCGCATTCGACGCTCGAGATCGTCATCGATGAGCTCCTCGTCCGCGGTCGGGTATCGCGAGTGATGCACCGACGCGGGCGCTTCCGCGACTGCGTTCCGCACGAGGTTCTGGTGCATCGCCTCCGCGATGAACGGCATGACCGGCGCGAAGAGCCGCACGAGCGTGACGAGCGCGTCATAGAGCGTCTGGTACGCCGCGAGCGAATCGCGGCGCGATCGCGTCTTCCAGAAGCGCGAGCGATTACGGCGCACATACCACGTTGAGAGGTCGTCCCAGAACGCCTCCATCCGCAGGCACGCAGTCTGCGCATCGTACTGATCGAGTGACGCGCGGACGTCACGCACGAGTCGGTGCAGGGTCGACAGCAGCCAGCGATCGATGAGCGGGCGCTCTGACGGCGGGACGCGCGGCTCGCTCGGATCGAAGCGATCGAGGTTCGCGTACGTGACGAGGAACGAATATGTGTTCCACAGGGTCAGCAGCTTGCGCTTGACCTCGGAGAGCACGTTGTAGCCGAAGAGCACCTTCTCAGCGGGATCGTGGCGGGAGTAGTACCAGCGGACCACATCGGACCCCGCGCGCTCCGCAGCCTGCGGGAAGTCGATGAAGTTCTCGCCGCTCTTGTGGAACTCGTCGCCGTTCTCGTCGTAGACGAACTCGTTCGAGAGAACGGTCTCGTATGGCGGGCGACCGGTGAGGACGACGCTGAAGAAGAGCTGCGAGTAGTACCAGAGGCGCACCTGCTCGAGGTTCTCGGTGATGAACTCGGCCGGGAACCACTTCTTCCAGTAGTCCCGGTCCTCGAGCCACCGCAGCGTCGAGAACGGCACGACGCCGGCGTCGAGCCAGCAGTCGCCGACCTCGAGGCTGCGCGTCGCCTCGGCCTTGCACTCCGGGCACGCCAGCACGACCTTGTCGATCCAGGGCCGGTGGAGCTCTTCGAGCCCCTCGAGGCCGCGCACCGCGCGATCGCGCAGCTCCTTCTCACTCCCGACGACGAAGAAGTGGCCCTTCGCGCAGGTGTAGAAGGGCAACGGGAGGCCCCAGTAACGCCTCCGGCTGATGTTCCAGTCGCCCATGTTGTCGAGCCAGTTGTCCATCCGTCGCCCGGTGAACGCGGGCAGCCAGCGCACCTTGCCGGCGGCCTCCTTCAGCTTGGGACGCAGCTCATCCATGGAGATGAACCACTCGTCGTCGACACGGAAGACGATCTCCTCCTTGCAGCGCCAGCAGACCGGGTAGCTGTGCGTGTACGGCACCTCTCGGAAGAGCTTGCCGCGGCGCTTCAGCTCATCCGCGATCTCGTGCGCGACATCTCGCGCCTCTTTGCCCTCGAGCCAGCCAAGCCCGCTCACGAAGTGCGCGTTCTCGTCGATGCCGACGATGACCGGCGAGCCTTCGCGCTTCCCGAGCGCGAAGTCCTCCGCACCGCAGCCCGGCGCGATATGGACGATGCCTGTGCCTTCCTCCTCGCTCACCTCGTCCCACTCGATGACCTTGTGGAACGGCACCGACTTCGCGGCGAGTGGCAGATCATCGAAGAGGCCCTCGTAGCGCAGACCCAGTAGGTCGCGCCCCTTCACCGTCCCGAGGAGCTCCGCGTTGTGCCATTTCGATTGCGCGTACACCTTCGCGCCCAAGATCAGGACCTCCGGCTGCGTCGAGCCGTCCGCGACGAGACGCACCATCGCGTAGTCCAGATCGGGATGGACTGCGAGCATGACGTTCGTCGGCAGGGTCCAGGGCGTGGTCGTCCAGGCGAGGAACGACGCTCGCTGTCGCGCGAGGTCAGCACCCAGGGGCAGGGGCCCCGGTTTAGCGATCGAAGGGAGCGCACTTTCGGCGAGCACCGGGAAGCGCACATATAGAGAGGTATGCGTCATGTCCTTGTACGAGCCGGTCATCTCGTGCTCGGAGAGTGCGGTGCCACACCGCGCGCACCACGGCATCGCACGGTGGCCCTTGTAGAGCCAGCCCTTCTCGTGGCACAGCTTCAAGACGTTCCAGATGTGCGAGATGTTGTTGTCGCTGTACGTGAAGTACGAGTTGTCCCAGTCCATCCACTGCCCGAGGCGAATGGAGTGCTTCGTGATCGCGGCCGCACTGTGATCGACACGGGCGCGGCAGGCGCGTGAGAACTTGTCGATGCCGTAGCGCTCGATGTCGCGCTTGTTGTTGAGGTTGAGCTCGCGCTCGACCTGCACCTCGACCCACAGGCCCTGGCAGTCGAAGCCGTTCTGCCAGCGCTGATCGAATCCCTGCATCGCCTTGTAGCGCTGGAATAGATCCTTGTACGTGCGTCCCCAAGCGTGGTGGACGCCCATCGCCTCGATGTTGGCGGTGATCGGGCCGTCGATGAACGAGTAGCGCGGGCCGCCCGCGTTCTTCTTGCGCAGCGCGTCGAACGAGCGCTCCCGCTCCCAGAGATCGAGGACGCCGTGCTCGAGCTCCGGCAGGTCGAAGCTCGACGCGACCGGCATGAAGCGCGTTTTCTCGTTCGTCGTCGCCATACCGCTCCTTCGCCAAACAAAAACGCCGTCCCGCTCTCGGGACGGCGCTGTGCCGTGGTACCACCCGAGTTCGCACCCTCTCGAGCGCGCACTCTTACTCCTGGCCCTCTCTAACGGAGTGGCTTCCTCCGGCCGGTTCTACTCGCGGATAACGCTTTCTTCCGGCAGCTCGGGGTGGATGGCCCCTCAGCGCTGTCGCACCAGTCTACCCAACCACTCACGTCGCGACCTCGGGTCACCTTGCGAATCCGGCCAACGGGATGTTGACATATGAATAGTCTATGTATATATGTAGTCGTATATAGGTCGGGAGGTGCGAGATGCCTCGAGGCGCAGCCGCGCGGACGGACAGCAAAGTGAAGATGGATGGTTGTCTGAGCGCCACGGAGTTCGGCTCCGCGATGGCGCAGCGCTGGAAGCAGGCGCGTGAGAAGGGCGATCCGGTGACGCTTCTCCTCGTGGACCTCGACGGCCTCCACGAGCTCAACGTCACGCACGGGAGGGACGAGGGCGACCGTGCCATCAACGCCAGCCTCGCTGCGCTCGCCAAGAACGCGAAGGCCGAGCGTTGGACGCTCGGTCGTGTCGGCGGCGACGAGTTCGCGCTCCTCGCCCCGGGCGTCGCGACGGAAGCTGCTTTCCTGCGGGCCGATGCCATCCGGCGCGAGCTCGATTCGGCGATGGCAAAGGCGCTACGGCGCGGCAAGGTGACAGCGAGCATCGGGGTCGCGAGTTCGCCACGAGACGCGAAATCGCCCGACGACCTGATGCGCAAGGCGGATCTCGCTCTCTACGCGGCGAAAGATCAGGGCGGCGGCGCCGTCGCGCTGACCCCGGGCGACGACATGATCCTCAAGTCCTCCTATTACTCGTCCGCGCAGCTCGGGCGCCTGCGCAGCCTCGCCGAGCGCATGAAGAAGAAGGAGGCCGTCTTACTGCGCGAGGCCCTCGACGACCTGCTCCACAAGCACGAGCGCTCCTAGTCTTCGCGGGTGGAGCTGAGCGCCGACGCGGTCGCGGAGATCGGTCGCCTCGAGTATCGCTATGGTCCGCCCCGGCGCGTCAGCGCGACCATTGACGACTCCTTCGACGATCCGATCCGCAAGCAGGATCGCTTCGGCGAGGTCTGCATGGTCATCCGTCGTCCGAATGGAAACCTGCTGCTCGCGATCAAGACGTTCTATCCGCGTGGCGCGTACCGCCTGCCCACGGGCGGCATCCACCACGGCGAGCAGATCGGTGACGCGCTCGTTCGCGAGGCGCGTGAAGAGACCGGGCTCGATCTCGAGGTGCGGCGATTCCTCGCCCACATCGCATACGTCGGTCGCGACGAACGTGCGCCCCTCTTCCATACATTCGCGTTCTCGCTTGACGAGCGCGGCGGCACGCTCGGGGCGCTTGACGACTCCGAGCAGATCGAAGCGTGGCGCGAGATCACGCCCGGCGACCTCGGACGCGTCGCGGACTTCCTCGACGACCTGCGCTCGGATGGGACGCGTGGCGTGGGCGGCTCCTGGCGCGCGTGGGGGAAGTTTCGCGCCGTCGTGCACCGCGTCGTGCACGAAGCGCTCTTCGATACCTAGGTCTCGAGCCGAAAGAAGCGGAACGCGAGCACGAAGGTCACGGCCGCCCACAGCACGAGGCCGACGAGATCCCCGCGGATGTCAACCAGCGAGGCTCCCGCGGTCGCGACCTGACGCAGCGCGTCGTTCAGGAACGTGAGCGGCAGGTAGTCCGAGATCGGCTTCAGGAAGCTTGGCACGACGTCGCGCGAGAAAAAGACTCCCGACAGGAACATCTGCGGCAGCGTCACGAGCTGCATAACGGCGGGTGCCTGCTGCTCGGTCGTGACGAAGGCGCTCGTCGCGAAGCCGAGGCAGAGGAACAGCGCGCTGCCGAGCACGGTGAGCAGTAATAGGACGGCCATGCTCCCCACGATCTGGACCTTGAACAGCAGCACCGCGACGGCGATGAGCACGCCGACCTGCAGGACCGCGAGGATGA
>VBJD01000073.1 GCA_005887995.1 Chloroflexota bacterium | reverse complement strand
TGCTCGAGGTAGTACGAGCCGCCGAGCGGATCGACCGTGTCGGCCGCGCCGGTCTCGTGGGCGATGATCTGCTGCGTCCGCAGCGCGAGCGTCACCGCCTCCTCCGTCGGCAGCGCGAACGTCTCGTCGAGCGAGTTCGTGTGCAGCGACTGCGTCCCGCCGAGCACCGCGGCGAGCGCCTGCAGCGCGACGCGCACGACGTTGTTGTACGGCTGCTGCGCGGTGAGCGAGACACCCGCGGTCTGCGCATGGGTGCGCAGCTGCAGCGCACGCTCGTTCGTCGGGTGGTAGCGCTGCTCGATCTCGCGCGCCCAGATGCGCCGCGCGGCGCGGAACTTCGCGATCTCCTCGAAGAAGTCGTTGTGCACGTCGAAGAAGAACGACATGCGCGGCACGAAGTCGCTGGGGTCGAGCCCCGCCGCGACGCCCCACTTCACGTACTCGAGGCCGTCGATGAGCGTGAACGACAGCTCCTGCAGTGCCGTCGCGCCGGCCTCGCGCATGTGGTAGCCGGACACGCTGACGGCGTTCCACTTCGGCACCTCCCGCGCGCCGAAACGCAGCGAGTCGATGACGAGGTCCATCGCCGGACGCTCGGGGATGATCCACTCGCGCTGCGCGATGTACTCCTTGAGGCAGTCGTTCTGGATCGTCCCGCCGAGCGCGCTCAGCGGGTAGCCGCGCTTCTCCGCGGCGGCGAGGTACAGCGCCCAGACGATCGACGCAGGGCCGTTGATCGTCATCGACGTCGTGATCTCGTCGACCGGGATCCGATCGAACAGGATCTCCACGTCACGCAGCGTCGAGACCGCGACGCCTTCTCGTCCGACCTCGCCGCGCGAGAGCGGGTCGTCGGCATCGCGGCCCATGAGCGTCGGCATGTCGAACGCCGTCGAGAGGCCGGTCACGCCGTGCTGCATCAGGTAGTGGAAGCGCCGGTTCGTGTCCTCCGCCGACCCGAAGCCCGCGAACTGGCGCATCGTCCAGAGGCGCGTGCGGTACATCGACGGATGGATGCCGCGCGTGTACGGGAACTCACCCGGCGCGCCGAGATCGCGCTCCCCGTCGAAGCCTCCGAGATCCTCGCCGGTATAGAGCGGCTCGATCGGCTCGCCGGAGAGGGTCGTGAAGCGCGGCTTGCGTTCCGCGCGCTTCTTCACCGCGGGCCCGTAGACGGTCTCGAGCCATGCTGTCTTTTTGCTACTTATCTTTTCGATCGTCATGCAGCTGTGACCAAAGACCGCGCAATTACCATGCGTTGGATCTCACTCGTCCCTTCGTAGAGTGGCGTTGCGCGCGCGTCGCGCGCGTAGCGCTCGATGTCGTATTCGGACATGTAGCCGTAGCCGCCGAACAGCTGCAGTGCGCTGTACGTGACCCGCTGCGTCATCTCGCTCGCGTAGAGCTTGGCCATCGAGGCCTCGCGCGTGAACGGCTCGCCCAGATCGCGCAGGCGTGAGGCGCGGTGCGCGAGCAGCCGCGCGGCGTCGATCTCGGCGCGGGCCTGTGCGATGGCAAGACGGATGCCCTCGAACTCGAGGATCGAGCGTCCGAACTGCGAGCGTGCGCGTCCGTACGCTATCGCTCGCTCGAGCGCGGCGCGCGCGATGCCGATCGATTGCGCCGCGATACCGATGCGGCCGCCGTCGAGTCCCGCGAGCGCGAGCGCGAAGCCCTTGCCGACATCGCCGAGCACCGCTCCGGGCCCGACCCACGCATCTTCGAGCATGATGCCGCTCGTGTCGGACGCACGAAGACCCATCTTCGATTCGGTCTCGCCGATCGTGAGGCCCATCGTCTCGGCGGGCACGATGAACGCGGTGACGCCCGCGTGGGGGCGAGCGGGCTCAGGAGGTGAGACGCGCGCGAAGACGATGAAGAACGGGGCGTACCGCGCGCTCGTGATGAACTGCTTTCGCCCGTTGAGGCGCCAGCCATCGCCGTCGCGCATGGCGATCGCCTTCAGCGACGCCGCGTCGGAGCCCGCCGACG
The DNA here is from genome assembly GCA_005887995.1 of Chloroflexota bacterium. Classification (GTDB taxonomy): domain Bacteria; phylum Chloroflexota; class Limnocylindria; order P2-11E; family P2-11E; genus CF-39. The sequence continues at coordinate 8,884 of VBJD01000073.1, read as the reverse complement.
GCTCGGTGAGCGCGAACGCACCGAGACCGCTGCCGTCCACGAGGCGCGGCAGCCACTTCGCGCGCTGTTGATCGGTGCCGTCGCGGACGATCGAGCCGGCGACGATCCCGCTGTTGACCGACACGCCAACGGCGAGCGACGGCCATGCGGCGGCGAGCTCCTCGAGCACGAGCGCGAATGCGACCGTCGAGAGGCCCAGTCCACCGTCGCGCTCGGGGATCGTCATGCCGAGCACGCCGAGCGTGCCGAGCTCGCGGACGACGTCGAGCGGCAACGTCCCCTCACGCTCGCCGCGCGCGATCCGCCCGCCGAGGCCCTCGGCCCAGGCACGAACGGCGAGCGCAAGCTCGCGTTCTGTCTCGCTGGGCTCGAGTCTCATCTGCTCAATCTCTCGGCTCCGCCTCGAGACCGCTCAGGGCTGGTTGGTTCGCTCGTCGCAGCAAAGCTGCTCCTCGCTCATTCAATTTGTGCCCTTCACCTTCTTCACGGCCTCGGTGAATGCGGGTACGAACTCGAACAGGTCGCCGACCACACCGTAGTCCGCGATCTTGAAGATGTCGGCGTCGGGATCCTTGTTCACCGCGACGATGACCTTCGAGGACGTCATGCCCGCGAGGTGCTGGATCGCGCCGGAGATCCCGAGCGCGACATAGAGGTCGGGAGTCACCGTCTTCCCGGTCTGCCCGACCTGTTCCTCGTTCGGGCGCCATCCCGCGTCGGTGACCGCGCGCGACGCGCCGATCGCCGCGCCGAGCGCGTCCGCGAGCTCTTCGACGATCTTCCAGTTCTCCGGACCCTTGAGCCCGCGGCCGCCCGACACGATCGCGCGCGCCTCCGCGAGCGAGACGCGCTTGCCGCCGCTCGCCGTCGCCTCGAAGCGATCGAACGTGATGCGCGGGTCGTCCGCGGCGGGATCGATCTCGGTCACCTGCGGCGCGGCGGTGCCGGCGGGAAGCGTCCAGGCGCCAGGGCGGATCGAGATCACGGCCGGCGACGGGACCTTCACCGTCGCGCGGATCTTGCCCGCGTACATCGGACGCTTCGCTTCGAGCGCGCCGTCCTTCGCCGCGAGGTCCGTGCAATCCGCGGCATACGCGCGACCGAGCTTCGCCGCGACGCGTGCTCCAAGGTCGCGCCCACTCGGCGTCGCACCGACGAGGATGAGATCGGCGTCCTTCGCTTTCTCCGCGACGGCGCTGGACCACGCCATCGGCGAATAACGGTCGCCCTTGACTGCGATCACCTCGGTGTCGCCGAAGCTGCTCGCTTTCGCCGCGATCTCGAGCGACACGCGGCGCAGCGCGCCTCTAGTGCGCTCCGCGACGACGACGGTCTTCATAGGCTCATTCCATTCGCGGACCGGGACCTAAGTCGAATGTCGTTGCGTTCCACTTGGACTTTCACTACTCACAGCACCTTGGACTCGGTGTGGAGTAAGTTCGCGACCTGCTCCGCGACGGCCTTCGCGTCGCCGTCGAGCTTGAAGATCTTTCCGCCGCCACGCTGCGGCGGCAGCTCCATCGCGACGACCTCGATCTTCGGCGATGACGCGGTGACCCCGAGCGAGGCAAGGTCTTTCTCGGGGATCTCCTTCTTCTTCGCCTTCATGATCCCGGGCAGGCTCGGGTAGCGCGGCTCCTTGTCCGACTTGTGCACGAGACCGACGACGGGTGGCTTCGCCTTCCACACCTCGTGGCCGCCCTCGACCTCACGCCACAGCTCCCACGCGTCACCGCTCGACACCGCCTTCGTGAGCATCCCGACGTGCGGCCATCCGAGGAACTCCGCGACCGCGGGACCGACGAGACCCTGATCGTCGTCGGAGGCCTGCTTCCCGCAGAGCACGATGTCGGGCTTCATCTCCTTCGCGACCGCCGCGAGTGCCTTCGCGACATCGAGCGCGGGCAGATCTTCTGGAGCGTTCACGAGCGTCGCGTCGTCGCAGCCCATCGCGAGCGCCTGCCGGAGTGCATCGCGCCCTCGTGCGCTCCCGACAGTTACGACACTCACGACCGTCGTGGGGTCGGCGTCTTTGCGCTCGAGCGCGAGCTCGACGGCGTATTCGTCGTAGGGCGACATCGACCAGGTGATGCCCTCGGTCGCGACGGCTTTCCCGCCGGCGCCGACCTTCACCTTCACCGTCGAGTCGGGCACCTGCTTCAGACACACGAGGAACCGCATCAATTTGGCGCACTCCCCTGGGTGGTGTTCTGTTGCAGTCTGGCAGCGACGAGCTCCAGGACGTCGACCGGCTTCACCTGCTCCGCGATGCCCTTCGCCCCGACACCCTCCTCGAGCATGATCAAGCAGTAGGGGCAGCCGCTCGCGACCTTCGTCGCCTTCGTGTCCGCCATCACGAGCTGCTCGATACGCCGGTGATTCACGCGCTGACCGATCTTCTCTTCCATCCACATCCGGCCGCCGCCGGCACCGCAGCAGAATCCGCGCTCGCGGTGGTGCGGCGCGATCTCCTTGCGCACGACCCCCGGGATCGCGTCGAGCACGGCGCGCGGCTCGTCGTAGATGCCGTTGTGCCGGCCGAGGTAGCACGGGTCGTGATATGCGACCACGTCCGTCGTCGCTTCGCGCCCAGGGGCCCCCGCCCCTGCCTCCGACAGCACGATGCGCTTCTCGGCGATGAGCCGGCGCACCAGCGGCAGCGCGTGAGTGACCTCGTAGTTGCCGCCGAGCTGCGGGTACTCGTTCGCGATGGTGTTGAAGCAGTGCGGGCACGAGGTGATGACCTTGCGCGTCCGCAGGGCATTCATCGTCTCGATGTTCTGCTGCGCCTGTAGCTGGTAGAGGTACTCGTTGCCGAGGCGCCGCGCCGGATCGCCGTTGCACGTCTCTGCCGCGCCGAGGATCGCGAACGAGACGCCAGCGCTTTTCAGGATCGTCGCGAGCGCGCGCGCGACGCGCTGATTGCGGCGGTCATACGACGCCGCGCAGCCGACGAAGTAGAGGTACTCGGCATCGGGCTTCTCGGCGATGGTCGGTATCTCGAGCCCTTGAGCCCAGTCGCCGCGCGCGTCGCGCGGCTCGCCCCACGGATTGCCGGCGCGCTCGATGTTCGTCATCGCGCGTTGCGATTCGGGCGGGGCCGCGCCTTCCATGAGCGTCAGGTGGCGGCGCATGTCGACGATCTTGTCGATGTGCTCGATCGTCACCGGGCACGCCTCGACGCACGCCGCGCAGGTCGTGCACGCCCAGAGCTCCTCGGGCTTGGTCTCGACCCAGTGCGAAGGCGGCGTCGCCGCGTCACCGTTCGCCTTCGTGCCATTCAACTTCGCGCCGAGCAGCTTCGGGCCCTCGCGCAGCAGCTGGTCGCGGATGTCGAGCACGATCTTCTGCGGATCGAGCGGCTTGCCGGTCGCGAGCGCCGGGCAGTTGTCGGAGCAGCGGCCGCACTCGGTGCAGGTGTAGCCGTCGAGCAGCTGCTTCCACGAGAAGTCGCGGATCGTCGCAGCCCCGAACGACTCCTGATTCTCGATGTCCTTGATGAGCGACAGCTGCCCGCGCGGCGTCTGCTTGCGGAACCCGACGTTGAAGAGCGTCGTGACGATGTGCAGGTGTTTCGTGCGCGGCAGGTAGACCGCGAACGCAAGGATCGTGAGGACGTGCGCCCACCACGCGCCGGCGAAGAGCGCGCCGCCGGTAGGGGTCGGGATAAGCGGCGCGAAGAGTCTCGCGAGCGGCGGCGGCGTGCCAAAGTGGCCGCCGAGCTCGTCGCGCCTCGAGGCGACGAACGCGCTCTCGAAGACGACGAGCGTGAGCATGAGGAAGCCGATGAGCCCGAGGATCACGTAGCCCTCTGGCATGCGGTGCATGCGGGCCGGGCGCAGCACGGCGCGTCGTAACACGGCGACGGCGACCGACGCGAGCACCGCGACCGCGAAGAAGTCGAGCATCCATGCGTACCAGACCGTGTCGGTGAACGGCATCTGCCAGCCGACGATGCCGCGTAGCAGCAGATCCGCGCTGCCCCAGGTGATCACGAGGAAGCCCCAGAAGATCAGGGCGTGCCCGATACCGCGGATCCAGTACGGCCGCTTGATGAGCTTGCGCTGTCCGAGATACACAACGAGCTCGTCCCGGAGTCGCCGCCACGGGTGATCGAGACGCGACTCGTCCTTGCCGAGTCGCAGCAGTCGGTACAGGTGCCACACGCGATAGCCGAACGCAGCGGCCGCGATGAGCGTCACCGCCAGAAGCACGAACGACCAGATGCCCTGCGTCGGTGGCGTCACTGCTTCAGAACTTCCTCGGCGATGACGAGCTTCATGATCTCGCTCGTGCCCTCGTAGATCTCGGTGATCTTCGCGTCGCGGTAGTGGCGCTCCGCTGGGAAGTCCGTGAGGTAACCGTAGCCGCCGAAGATCTGCACGCACTCGCGCCCGGCCTTCACCGCGACGTCGCTCGCGAAGAGCTTCGCTTCAGCCGCCTCGAGGATGAAGGGCTCGCGGCGGTCCTTGAGCGTCGCCGCCTTCCAGGTGAGCAGGCGCGCGGCGTCGATCTCCGTCGCCATGTCCGCGAGCTTCCACTGGATCGCCTGGAACTCGGAGATCTTCTTACCGAACGCCTCGCGCTCCTTCGCGTACGCGAGCGCGTCCTCGAGGCACGCCCGCGCGATGCCGACAGCCTGTGCGGCGATCCCGACGCGTCCGCCATCGAGTGTGCTCAGCGCGATCTTGAAGCCCTCGCCGACCGAGCCGATGAGATTCGCATCGGGAACGCGGCACTCCTGGAAGACGAGCTGCGCGGTGTCCGACCCGCGGATGCCGAGCTTCTTCTCGAGCTTCCCGACACTGAATCCCTTCGTGCCCTTCTCGACGACAAACGCGGCGATGCCCTTGTGCTTCAATGACGCGTCCGTTTGGGCGAAGACGATCGCGACGTCGGCGATCGCACCGTTGGTGATGAAGTTCTTCGTCCCATTCAGCAGCCACGCGTCGCCGTCGCGCCGCGCGCTCGTCCGCATCGCCGCGGCGTCACTCCCCGACGCTGGTTCGGAGAGCGCGAAACAACCGATCGACTCGCCACGAGCGAGCGGCGGCAGCCACTTCTCCTTCTGCGCGTCGCTCCCCCAGCGCAGGATCGGCTCGATCGCCAGGCTCACGTGCGTGCAGAGCACGACGCCCGTCGACGCGCATGCGCGGTTGATCTCCTCGACCACGAGCACATAGGTCAGCGAGTCGAGCCCGCTCCCCCCGTACTGCTCGGGGACGTCGATCCCCATGAAGCCGAGACGGGCCATCTCGTCGATGAGCTCGCGCGGGATCTTCTTCTGCTCGTCGATCTCGGCAGCCCTCGGCAGCACCTTCTCGCGCGCGAAGTCGCGGGCTGTCCGCTGCACGAGCTCCTGCTCGGCGGTGAGAGAGAGGTCGAACCCCGCCGCCGTCTCAGTGGTCGTGGTCGTGGCCATGGCCTTCCTCCAGCGTGTAGACGCCGACGTAACGTCCATCGGGGTCGCGCGCGAAGAAGAAGTCGCCGAAGAATTCGGACGCGAGCGCACCGGCGCGCCGCGCGCGATCGAAAACCGCGCGCACGTCGGGTACTCCGAACCACACGACGAAGCCAGGCTGCCGACGGATCTCCTCCGGTGTTTGGCGATGGTTCGGGTCGTGCACGACGACCTTCGCGTTCGCGGCGTCGAGCCACACCTCTTCGCCGCCGGTCTCGCCGCCAAGCCCGATGACCTCGCTGTAGAACTGCGCGACCGCCTTCGTGAGCGGACTGAACATCATCACCGGGCCGACCTGCGGCCCATGTCCGTGCTCCTCGCTCACGCCGTCGCCTTCTCGGGCGCCTTCTCGGGCACCGTCGCCGTCGCGTAGTCGTACACGCCGCGACCGGACTTCCGCCCGAGCCGGCCCGCCGAAACCAGGTCGCGCAGGTTCGGCGCGGGCGCGTACTTCTTGTCACCGAGACCGCGCTCGAGGACCTCCATCACCGCGACGCACACGTCGAGGCCGATGAGGTCGGCGAGCCGCAGCGGTCCGATCGGGTGGTTCATCCCGAGCGTCATCACCGTGTCGATGTCCTCAGCGCTCCCGACCTTCTCGTCGAGCGCGAGGAACGCTTCGTTGATCATCGGCATCAGCACGCGGTTCGCGATGAAGCCGGGACGGTCCGCGGACACGACCGGCGTCTTTCCCAGCGCGCGAGCGAGGTCGACGATCGTCCGCAGCGTCTCGTCCGAGGTGCGTGGACCGCGAACGACCTCGACGAGCTGCATGATCGGGACGGGGTTCATGAAGTGCATTCCCGCGACCCTGTCCGGCCGTCCCGTCCGCGAGGCGAGGCCATCGATGGGGATGGACGAGGTGTTCGACGCCAGAATCACGTCCTTCGCGGTCACGCGATCGAGATCTGCGAACAGCTGCCCCTTCACCTTCGGATCCTCGAACGCGGCCTCGACGACGAGCTCGGCGTCTTTGAGCACGCTCACGTCGGTCGCCGTGCGGATCCGCGACGCGATCTCGCGCGCGGGCGCGCCGAGCTTCCGCTTCTCGTCGAGCTTCGCGAGCGACGCGTCGATAGACTTCATCCCACGCTCGAGCTGCGCGGCGCCGACGTCGACCATCGTCACGTCGTGCCCGGCCATCGCGAAGGTCTGCGCGATGCCCGCGCCCATCGTCCCCGCGCCGACGACGCCGACCCTCACGCCATCTCCACCGCGAGCGCGACGGCCTCGCCACCGCCGAGACAGAGGCTCGCGACGCCGCGCCGCTTGCCCCTCGCTCTAAGCGCGTAGAGGAGCGTGACGAGGAGACGCGTGCCGGACGCGCCGATGGGATGGCCGAGCGCGACCGCACCGCCGTTCACGTTGAACTTGGCCTCAGGGATATCGAGCTCGCGGCGCACGCACTCGATGCCACTGAACGCCTCGTTCACCTCGAAGAGATCGACATCGCCGACAGACCAGCCCGCTTTCTCGAGGCAGCGCGCGATCGCGCCACGCGGCGCGGAGAGGAACAGTTCGGGCTCGTGCGCGTACTGGCCCTGCGCGATGACGCGCGCCATCGGCTTCACGCGCAGCTCACGTGCGCGATCCGCGGACGCGACGACGACCGCGGCCCCGCCGTCGTTGAGCTTCGAGGCGTTGCCGGCGGTGATCGTGCCGCCCTCTTTGAACGCCGGCTTCAGCTTCGCGAGGCCCTCGAGCGTCGTCTCGCGCGGCGTCTCGTCCTTGTCGACCACGGTGACCGCGCCCTTGCGCCCGGGTACCTCGACGCGGACGAGCTCGGCGTCGAACGCGCCGTTCTTCTGCGCGGCGAGTGCCTTCTTGTAGGACGCCGCCGCGAAGCGGTCCTGCTCCTCGCGCGAGAGCCCGCACTGCTGCGCGACGAGCTCGCCGCCAAGACCCATGTGCCCGTGGCCATATGCGTCCATCAGGCCGTCGGTGAGATTCGCGTCCTCGAGGTGGTGTTCACCGAGCGAGAGGCCAATGCGGAGGCCGCGCATGAGGTACGGCGCGTTCGACATGCTCTCCATGCCGCCGGCGACGATGACGCTCGCTTCGCCCGCTTTGATCTGCGTCGTCGCGAGCATCACCGCCTTGAGTCCCGAGCCGCAGACCTTGTTCACGGTCGTGCACGGCACGCTGTTCGGGATCCCCGCGCCGATCGCGGCCTGACGCGCGGGCGCCTGGCCGACGCCTGCTTGGACGACGTTGCCCATGAAGACCTCGTCGACCTGATCGGCCTTGATGCCGGCACGCTCGAGCGCGCAACGGATCGCGATCGATCCGAGCTTGGGCGCGGAGAGCGGCGCGAGCCCACCGAGGAACGCGCCGATCGGGGTGCGCGCGCCACCGAGGATGACGATGTCGCCGCTCATGCGTCCTCTTTCACGCGCTGCGCGACGTGCTCGCGATACGAGCGGATCTCGTCGCGCAGCCCGCGCAGCTCGTCCATGCGTCCGTCGAGCGTGGCGAGGTGCGCATCGAGCAGCTCCATAAGCCGTGGGAGCACGCTGCGGTTCGAACGATGGCGACGGTAGAGGTTCTCGAGCTCGAGCATCTCCTGCAGTGAGAGGCCGAGCGTCTTTAACTTCTTGATGTACTTGAGGCGCCGGACATCGTCGTCGGTGTACACGCGCACGCCGCCCTCGAGGCGCTTGACTGACTCGAGAAGGCCCAGCTCCTCGTAGTAGCGGATCGTCCGCTCGGTCATGCCGACGCGTGATGCGAGCTCGCCGATGCGGTACTCACCGACCGTCGTCGCCATACGCCTCCCGTCGGGTCGCTAAACAGGAGCGTGTCCCGCCTCCCCGTTCGAGGACAGGGGACCACGCCTGCCAGTTCACGTCAACTGGCAAGCACTTGACAAGCAGGCGGAGGTCATTTAACACTATCGTTAAATGATGACCGATGCGGGGGACCGATTGAGCGTGACGTTCGGCGCCCTCGCTGACCCGACGCGACGCGCGATCCTCGCGCGACTCACGCGCGGGGACTCCTCGGTGAGCGCTCTCGCGGCGCCGTTCGACATCAGCCTGCCGGCGGTGTCGCGGCACCTCAAGGTCCTCGAGCAGGCCGGCCTCGTCTCGCGCGGCCGCGAGGGTAAGTGGCGCCCCTGCCGCCTCGAGGCATCACCCATCAGGGAGGTCGCGATCTGGGCCGGCGAGTACCGGCGCTTCTGGGAGCAGTCGCTCGAGAAACTCGACGATGTGCTCGGCGAGATGAAGGCGAAGGGGACGAAGGATGGCAAGCGTGGCTAACCCGCCGCTCCTGCGCCTTGTTGCGCGAGGCGACCGCGAGATCGTGATGACGAGGGAATTCGACGCGCCGCGTCAGCTCGTCTTCGACGCGTGGACGAAACCGGAACTCGTGGAGCGATGGTTCGGACGACTCGAAGGCTGGACAACGAAAGCTGAGGTCGAT
>VBJD01000212.1 GCA_005887995.1 Chloroflexota bacterium | reverse complement strand
AGGCCTACGACAACGCGCGCGTGCGCCACCCCGACCGCGAGTGGCCTCCCCTCCCCTGGTATGACCTGCTCAAAGGCGTCGTGCAGGCGCAGCCCATCGTCGTGCGCGGCGCGTTCTCGTTCTCGCTCAAGTCGATCGCGCGCGCGATGCGCGCGAACGGGCTCATCGCGACCGACTGGGGCGAGGGGCTCGCCGACGGCGCAGGCGCGATGGCCGGCGCGTGGAACGCGGCCGTCGAAGCGAAGCGCCGAGGCGTCGCGCTCGGCGACACCGACGCGATGCGCGAGGTCGCCCGCTACAACGAGGTCGACTGCCGCGTCATGGCCGAGATCCTCGACCACCTACGGCGCGAGCATTAGCGGCGGGGACGACACCGTCCCCGCCGCCTGTGGCTAATGCGCGATGGGCGCGCCGGCCACCGGAACGCCGAGGACGCTGATCTTGCCTACGCCGGGATCGAACAACGCGAGGTTCGCGATGTAGAGGCCGCGCTCGTGGAAGATCAGGCTCGCCGGCGTCTGCATCGGGGCGTCGCCCGCGTTGCGCCCGTACGCGCTGATGAGCTCGGCGCTGGACGAGAGGACCTGGATCTCGTCGGCTGACGGCTGGTTCGCGCAGATCCAGAGGTTGCCCTCGACGTCGAACTGGATTCCATCCGGTCCGTCGAGCGGCGCGGCCGTGCCTGCGCTGTTCACCACCGTGACGGCGTCGGCGAAGATCGTGACCGCGCCCGCGCTGCCGTCGGCGTTCACTGCGATGCGGAGGATCCGGTCATCAGAAGTGTTCGCGACGTACAGGAAGCTCTCTGTCCGGTCGAAGGCGACGCCGTTCGCACCGAATCCGGGGGGGCCGTGCGGGGCGAGGAGTGGACTGTGTGCCCACCGCGTCCGGCCTCCGCTCGGTGAGACCTGGTAGATCTCGCCTTCGCCCTCAGTGTTCGGGAACGAATCCGAGACATAGAGCGTGCCGCGATGGTCTTGTGTGATCGCGTTCGTGTTGCGGAACGGGAACCCTGGTGTGAGATCCGTGACCGCGCCGCTCGTCGGGTCGATGCGGATGACGCGGCCGGCGGCAAAGCCCGGGAGGTTGTCGGCGACATAGAGGCCCTGGCCGGCGACGTAGAGCTCGCCGAGCAGCGCATGCCCCGGAGCCACCGGGATGATCCGCGCGAGCGCGCCGTCGAGCGTGTACACGCAGACGTTGCCGGTGCCGCCCGCTGCGTAGATGAGACCGTTCGGCGAGGCGGCGATCCCTTCCGGGTGCTCGCAGCCAGAAGGCGGTGGGTTCACGAAGTCGCGCACGACACCCTGCTGTGGCTGGGCCGCGAGGATCGGCTGACTGCTGACGAGCGCGAGGACAGCGACGAACGGAATGAGCCAGCGCTGCATGTGTATTCCTCCCCCGTGGATACGCGGCGATGCTACGCGCGGACGCGGTCCCGCACGAGCGGGAACACGTGTTCCGCGATGCGATCCATCTCCTCGCGCTGCGGACTGCACTGGAGAAGCACGAGCTCGCAGCCCGCTTGCTCGAACGCCCGCAACCGCTCGGCGACCTGCTCGGGCGTGCCGACGAAGCCCGTGCGCAGACCGCGATTGCTCACGCTGTAGTCCTCGAGGCTCACCTGCGTCTCAAGCTTCGAGCCCTTGATGAAGTCGAGATAGGACGCGTAGCCGCGCGCGCTCGCCTTCACGTCGGTGATGCGCTCGACCTCGCGCTTCGCCTCAGCCTCGGTGTCGCGCACGATCGCGTAGCCGGCGACGCCAAAACGGAGCGGCTTCAATTCAGGTGGATCCGCCACTTGGCTGACTGTTGGCTGTGGGTGCTGCTCGAGGAAGTCGGCTCGGCTCTTGCGAATGACTTCGTTGTTCGCACGCACTAACTCCGCTGCCTTCTCCCGACGCTCGCGCATATCAGCGATCTTGCCTGCGACGATGTCGACGGGGTCGCCATGCATGAGATACGCATCGCAGTGGAACGCGATCATCTCTTTCGCGCGCGGTGACTCGCCACCCGCGTACAGGGTCGGCCACGGCTTCTGGACAGGCTTCGGCGCAAGATGGGCCTTCTCGATGTTGTAGTAGTGACCTTTCAATGTGAACCACTCGTGCGTCCACATGCCCTTCATGACGGCAAGGAACTCTTCCGTCCGCGCGTAGCGCTCGTCGTGTTCGATCCACGCACCGCCGTATTGCTTCGACTCCTCGTTCCACCACGCGCTGACGACGTTGAGCGTGAAGCGCCCGTTGGAGATGCGATCGATCGTCGCGGCCTCTTTCGCGACCAGTGCGGGTAGGCGGAAGTTGGGACGCACCGCGGTCATGAGCTCGAGGCGCTCGGTGACCGCGGCGAGCGCGGCGGCCGTGGTCCACGCCTCGAGGCAATCGGCCTCAGGGCCTTTGATGTCGTTGAGGTTCAGCTCGGCGATGAGCGTGACGTCCCAGCCGGTCTGCTCAGCACGTTGCGCGAGGTCGCGCTGGTACTCCCACGTCGCCGCCATCTTCTCGTCGTCGACGTTGCGCAGCCATCCGCCGAACACCGGCAGCCAGAAACCGAACCTCAACATGCGCAGTAATAGCGCCCCGCGGGCCCGTCGTTCAGGAACGACTGTGCGAGCGGACCTGGGTCGTCCGGATCCCACACCGCGAGCACGACCTCGCCGGTCGCCGGAAACAGCGCTCGCTCGCGCGACAACAGCGCGTAGTCGCGCTCGTAGATCCAGCGGAGCCCGTCGCGGATCCGACCCGCTCGCTCGGCGCGCCCGATCGCATCGGCGAAGGCGAGCCACGGCAGATCGACGCCGCTCGCGACGGGCAAGCCGATCCACTTCCAGACCCGCGGGTTGACGTCGAGGAGCAAGTGCTCGTTTCGCTCGGGGTCGTAGATGAACTCGACCTCAGACACGCCGTGATAGCCGAATGCCTTCAGGATCGCCCGACCGCGTTCGGCGATCTCGGGCAACTGCTCACCCACGACGAGGCACGCCGTGCCGAAGCCCTCGGGGTACTGCTCGAGCTTCCGCCCGACGAACCCGCCGAGCGTCTCGCCATCGCGCGCGACGTAGGAGCAGTACGAGTAGAAGCCGCCCGCGGGGACGTCGACGACCTCCTGCGCGACACACGCGAGGTCGGCAGCGTCGCGCGACATCCGCACCAGCTCGCTCGCGTTCTCGGCGCGGAAGACCTTGCTGCCGAACCGGTCGTAGAAGCGCCGCTGCTCGGCGGGCTTCACGATCGCGGGGTAGCGGATCTCGCGTGCCGTCTTCTCGGGATCGTCGAGCGAGTAGGTGCGCGGGATCGGGATCTCGAGCTCCGCAGCGATGCGGTACAGCTGCCGCTTGTCGAGCACCGCGTCGACGACTCGGTGCTCGCTGAACGGGATGCGGAAGCACGGCTCGAGCGTCGCGCGATGGCGCGCGACCGCGAGCACCCATTCGTCGTTCGTCGGGAACAGCACCGGCCGATCGCCCCACGCGGTACCGCGCTCGAGCAGGAAATCGACGAACGCGCGCTCGTCCTCGAGCGGGTTCGGGCACGCATGGCGCTCGGCGACCGCGCGCGAGGCCTGTCCCAACCCGCGCGGGTCGGGGTCGAGCGCGACGACGCGAACGCCATGCGACGCGAGCGAGCGCGCGACCGCGAGGCCGGTGATGTGACAGTTGAAGACCAACGCGGCGGGAAGAGCGCTAGACACGCGCGAGCGCGTTATCCAGATCGGCGATGAGGTCGTCGGGGTCCTCGATCCCGACACTGATGCGGAGCGTGCCTTCGGTGATGCCGAGGCGCGTCCGCTCCTCCGGTGCGATGCGGCGGTGCGACGAGATCGCCGGGTAGAGCACTTCGGTGAAGAGATCACCCAGCGTCGTCGCCGACGCCGCGAGCTCGAGCGCGTCGAGGAACCGGAACGCGGCCGCCTTGTTCGCTTCTTTGAGATCGAACGTCACGACACCACCGAAGAGGCCGCCGAACTGACGCTTCGCGAGCTCGTGCTGCGGATGCGATGCGAGGCCGGGATACCGCACACGCGTGATCTTCGCATGCGATCCGAGATGCGACGCGATCCGCAGTGCACTCTCGCACTGTCGCCGCATTCGCAGCTCGAGCGTGCGCATTCCGCGGATGCAGAGCCATGCTTCGTGCGGTGGCAGGTACGCGCCGTCGAGGATCGTGCGATCGCGCATCGCCTTCGCGACGTCGGCGCCGCCCGCCACGCTGCCGCCCATGACGTCGCCGTGGCCGTTCACGTACTTGGTGAGCGAGTGGATGACCACGTCCGCGCCGAGCGACGCGGGACGGAGGAGCACCGGTGTCGCAAAGGTGGCATCGACGGCGAACGTCGCGCCGGCTGCGCGCGCGGCCTTCGCGAGCGAGGCGATGTCCGTCAGGCGGAGGAGCGGGTTGGCGATCGCCTCCACGTACAGCAGGGCGGTGGGCGCCGCGCGCAGCGCGCCCTCCACTGCGGCGACATCGGTCGCGTCGACGAAGACGATCTTCGCGTTGCGCTCGGTGCGCCAGCGCTCGAAGAGCGCGCGCACCTGGCCGTAGATGTCTTCCTGCGCGACGACGCGACCGCCGCTCGCGAGCGCGCACGCGTCGACGAACGCCGCGATCGCGGCCATGCCGCTCGCGAAGCACACCGCCGCCTGGGTCCCGTCGAGCTCAGCGAGCGCGGTCTCGAGCGCGGCCGTCGTGGGCGTGCCGTAGCGTCCGTAGACGTATCCGGGACGCTCATTGCCGAAGACCTCGTCCTGGCGCGCCGCGGAGTCGTAGTCGAACGCGACGCTCTGGATCAGCGGCGGCGTGACGGGAACGCCGTCTCCATCAGGCAGCGATCGCGCCGACCGCACGACGCGTGTGCCCGGACGGAGCTCCCTTCCCATGGCGGCCGAGTCTAGTGCTGGGATCTAAGACCCGGCCGCCGTCTCCTCACGCTCTTGTTCTTTCTCTTCGCGTTCGTTGCTCTCACGCGGCAGCGGTTCCGGATGCTCGTTCTCGAGCGACTTCGCGCGCTCGATGAGATCCGCGACCTTCTGACCGCCCTTACGACCGATCTTCTCGAAGTGGCCAGGGCCGTACTTCGCGGTGACTGCCTTGCCACCCTTCTTGCCGATGCGACCGAAGAACTCGGGGCCGTACTTCGACGCCGTGCTCGAGCCGCCCTTCTTCCCGATCTTCTCGTAGAACTCAGGGCCGTACTTCTCGGACACGAGACGTCCACCCATGCGGCCCGCCTCGGCCACGGTCATGCCACCACCCTGTCTTCGTGCCATGGCCTGCTCCTTTCAGTGACGAGCAAGTTCGGCAGGCTGCGTGCCGCACAGGTGTCTGGGTGGCCGACGAACGGTAACGATTTCGCAAC
>VBJD01000206.1 GCA_005887995.1 Chloroflexota bacterium | reverse complement strand
GAACGCGGTCGGACCGGAAGAGCGACGCACGCGGCAACCACACGCGCGCGTCAACCAGTCAGATCCGAACGGCGTACCCGACGTGCTTCTGCGATTTCAGAGCGCGGTCGGCGGGCTCGGTCGGATTGGCGGTCCGTATGCGAAAGAGGGTCGTGAAGACCTGTACTGGTGGGAGGTGTCCAGCCGCGGCGACGTCGAGTTGCTTCAGCACCTGCTCTTGCCGTGGCTCGGACAGGTCAAGCTCGACGAATTCGGCAAAGCGCTGGAACGACCGGCAGCGAAGGCGCGGCGGGCGAGCGCCACGGACGAATGGCTCGCGTGGTGCGGTGGCTTCTTCGATGGCGAAGGCTGGGCGTCGATGTGGTCGCATCGCACGCACGCCGGATATCTGTCGGCCGAGATTGGGGTTGGCCAGTCCAGCAACACAGGACGACCCGAGGTGCTTATGCGCTTCGCGGACGTACTCGGTGGACGCGTGTACGGTCCCTACGAACAGACCGGCGCGACGATGGACGTTTACAAACTGAAAGCGTCAGCGCTACGCGACGTCGAGGAAATGGCGACGAAGATTCGCCCGCGCGTGAGTGCTGTGAAACGCGCCGACCTTGACTTAGTCATCGAGATCCTTCGCGGCCAGCCACCGCTGCCACGTGGCCGCCCAGATTGGGGCAATCGCAAGACGCATTGCATCCGCGGTCACGAGTACGCATCGTCGCGCATCCGTCCATACCGTTCTCGTGGGAAGGATTCGCCGCCACGCGATAGTCATCAGTGTCTCGTGTGTGCGCGTGACCAAGCGAGAACACGTCGCGAAATGAAACGAAGATCGGCGGCCGATGACGACCGCCGATCCTTATCCGAGACACCTGCGATTTACTTGTTGAAGTAGTTCTTGTTGACCTCGATGAAGTTTTTCCACTTATCGGGAACAGCATCCTCCGGGAAGATCGCACTCACAGGACATACCGATTCGCATGCGCCGCAATCGATGCACTCATCGGGATGGATGAAGTACATGTTGTCTGCATCGGTCGTATAGATACAGTCAACGGGACAGACATCCACGCAGCTTGCATCCTTCACATTGATGCACGGCTCAACTATCACGTAGGCCATCGAAGCAACATCCTCCCAGAACAACGAGCAGCGAATCGGTAATTCCAAGGCTATCATCGCGAACGTCCATGAGCGAAACCGCGGAGTTCCCCCTCGCCTTTGACGCGACGGCCAGCGAGCGCGAATCAGCGAAGCGCGAGATCGCGAAGTACACGAAGGTCATCGCCGAGCGTGAGGGCGGCATTGAGTTCGAGGGCACCAAGATCGGGCAGACCGGGCCGGTGTGGCACTTCCAGTACACACGCGTGTATCGCGTGCCGAACGGCTATCTCGTCGCCGCGCGCGATCTCCATGAGGGCATCAAGGTCGCGTTCGCCAAAACGCCCGAGGGCCTCACCGAGACGTTCGACAACCCGGTCGTCCGCGAATTCATCGAGGACGAGCTCCGCTACCGCAAGATCATCGGAACGCCGCACGCCGGGTAGCCGCGAGCGCAAGGCGGCGCGCCCGCCGAAGCGCGTCCCGGGCGGTGAGATCGCCGAGCCGGTACGGGCACGCTGCGACGAGCCCGCGCCGCCCGCACTCCGCGAGGCCGTCGAGCAGTTCGACCGCGGGGAGTTCTTCGAACAGCACGAGACCCTCGAGCTCCTCTGGCGCGCGACGCGCACGCCGGACCGCGCCCTCTACCACGGCATCCTGCAGATCGGCGTGGCCTTTCATCACTGGCGCAACGGAAATCATCACGGTGCGACCGTACTCATCGACGAGGGCATCGACCGTCTGCGCCCGTTCGTGCCTTCGTGTCACGGGATCGACGTCGCGTCGCTCATCGCCGAAGCGACGCGTGCACGCGACACGCTGCAACAACTCGGGCCGTCGCGGATGAATGAGGTCGACGTCACCAGCGTCGCTCCACGGATACGCTTCACGACGTGACCGACGACGCGCGCGCCTGGGCGAAGAAGCTCGGTCGCACCGGCGCGTGGAGCTTCGATGTCGAACGTCTCGGCGCCAACGACGCGCGCGGGTATGCGCGCGAACTCGAACGTCTCGGCGTCACCGTGCTGTGGATCCCGGAGTCGCTCGGCAGCAAGGAGATCTTCGCCCACTCGTCGCTGCTCCTGGGCGCGACCGAGCGTCTCATCGTCGCGCCGGGCATCGCGAACATCTTCGCGCGCGATCCAGTGGCGATGGCGAACGGACAGCGCGCGTTGTGTGACGCATACCCAGGCCGATTCTTGCTCGGCCTCGGTGTGAGTCACGCGCCGACGGTGAAAGCTCGCACGGGCATCACGTGGGAGAAACCGGTCACACATATGCGCGCGTATCTCGATGCGATGGACAAGGCGCCGTACACCGGTAAGGCGGTCGACACGCCGCGCATCCTCGCCGCGCTCGGACCGCAGATGTTGAAGCTCGCGGCAGAGCGGAGTCTCGGAGCGCACCCGTACTTCGTGCCAGTCGAGCACACCACGACCGCGCGCAAGACCGTCGGCAGCGGGCCGCTGCTCGCGGTGGAGCAGGCGGCGGTCCTCGCGACGGACCCGGCGGTCGCGCGTGCGACCGCGCGCCGTCACATGAAGCGGTACCTCGACCTCGACAACTACGCGAACAACCTGCGGCGCCTGGGATGGAGCGACGGCGACATCGCGAACGGCGGCAGCGATGCACTCGTCGACGCCATCGTCGCGTGGGGCGATCCGTCCGCCGTCCGCAAGCGCGTCGAGGATCACCTCGCGCGAGGAGCGGACCACGTCTGCATCCAAGTGATCCGCGTCGACCTAGCCGCGCCGCCCGCGCAGGAGTGGGGGATGCTCGCGAAGGCGTTGCCGCGCTAAGCCGTAGCGGGCCGTTCCTCGCGCGGCACTGGGGTTGGCGCTGCCGCCGCCGCGGGTTCTGGCTTCTCTGGAGCGGCGACGGTCGGCAGATCGACGGGCACGAATGCCGGCTGATCCCAGCCGAGCTCGCTGTACGGCGGGAGGTTGATCGCCTCGACGCCGCGCAGCTCGGGGATGTCGTTC
>VBJD01000072.1 GCA_005887995.1 Chloroflexota bacterium | reverse complement strand
CGGAACCGGAGGCGAACGCGCGCAGCACGAGCAGGGCCGTGAGCAGCTGGGTCCCGGCCGGGTCAAAGGGGTGCGGCGGTGCGGCGGCGGGCACGACGACGCCCGCAAGCAGCTGGGCGAGGCCGATGCCGATGAGCGTGTACAGCGAGAGGACATAGATGTACGTCGGTGCGGCGAAGAGCACGCCTGCCTCGCGGATGCCGCGGAGGTTGCCGAGCGTGATGAGGGCGATCAGCGCGAGCGCGAAGACGACGCGATTCTCGTGGAGGGCCGGCACGAACGAGGAGATCGCCGCGACACCGGCCGCGCTGGACACGGCGACGGTGAGGACGTAGTCGATCATGAGCGCCGATGCCGCGATGAGTCCGGCGATGACGCCGTGGTTGTCCTTCGCGACGATGTAGGAGCCGCCGCCGTTCGGGTACGCGCGAATGACGCGCGACTCGGAGAGCACGACGACCGCGAGGACGACGCACACCGCGATCGCGATCGGCATCGTGAGCGTGAGCGCCGCGAGGCCGGCGAAGGCGAGCACGCGCATCGCCTCTTCGGTCGCGTACGCGGACGAGGAGATGTTGTCCGAGGCCATGATCGCGAGGCCCGTCTTCACCGAGAGACGCTCCTGCGTCTCCTGCTCGGAGGCGAGACGCGCTCCGAACAGCACGCGGCGCGCGGCCTGGTACCAGCGGCCAAAGCGGTCGCGCGCGATGAGCGCCTCGGGCGTCGCGACGTAGTGGCCTCCGCGCCGCTGGAACTCGCCGCCCGCCGGCCGAACGATCCGGACCATCCGATCGCCCAGGCGCTTGCCGGGCCGAGTTACGCGTTCTTCGAGGCTCGGTGGTCCTTCCTTACCGTCGTCGGTCATCGCCGGCGTCGGCGTCGTCGAGGTGGTAGGGCACGTCCATGACCGACGTGTTGCGCCGCGTGAACAGCCGCAGCTTCAGCAGCAGCGCGGTCTGGTTGTGCAGCAGCGCTTCCCACCAGTGTCTCGGTACGAACTCAGCCAACACCACGATGATGGGCCTTTCGGGGTCGCCACGGTCAACGGCGTCGATGTAGCGAAGGAGCGGGGGCAAGAGTGCGCGGTACGGCGAGATGATCGTGTCGAGCGGGATCGCATCGCCGACGACCGCGACCCACCGGCGCTTGAACGCGTTCGCGCCGTCGGCGTCGAATGAGATGTGCACCGCGTAGATGTCACCGCCCAGCCCCTTCGCGATCGAGAGCGCGTTGAGGGATGGCCGGTCGATGCGGCTGATCGGCACGATGACACGGGGAGTAGCCGCGCGGAGGCGCACGGGCACCGACGTCGCGATGAGCAGCTTGTCGCCGATCACGCGGTAATGCCGGTTGATGCCGTAGAGCATCGCGACGAGCACCGGGATGATCGCGACGACCATCCATGCGCCGAGCTCGAACTTGCCGATGCCGACGACGATCGCGACGACACCCGTCGCGAAGGCGCCGAGCGCGTTGATCGCCGCGCTCACGAGCCAGCCGCGAGACCGCAGCCGTAGCCAGCGCCGGACCATGCCGGTCTGCGACAGCGTGAAGGCGATGAACACGCCGACGGTGTAGAGCGGAATGAGGCCGGTCACGCTCGCGTCATACGCGACGATCAGCAAGGACGACACGACCGCGAGCGCGACGATGCCGGTACTGAACGCGAGACGGTCGCCGCGTTGCGCGAACTGGCGCGGCATGAAGCGGTCCGTCGCCATGATCGACGCGAGCCGCGGAAAGCCGTTGAACGCCGTGTTCGCCGCGAGGATGAGGATGATCGCCGTCGTCGCCTGCACGAGGTAGAAGTACGGCGAGGTGCCCACGAGCGAGCGCGCGAGAAGGCTCAGCACCGTCTCGGTCTCGCTCGCGTCCGGCGTGATGCCGATCGTCGTCGCGAGGTAACTGATGACGACAAAGAGCGTCGCGAAGAGCGAGCCCATCGCGACGAGCACGATGCTCGCGTTGCGGTCCGGCGGATCCTTGAAGGCCTGCACGCCGTTCGACACCGCCTCCGTTCCGGTGAGCGCGACGGAGCCCGACGCGAAAGCGCGGAGGACCAGGAGCAGCGTGAGCGCCTGCGTACCCTCGTTCGCGAATGCCGCGAGCGGAGCGGCCGCCACCGGAACCGCACCACTGGTCACGCGCAGCAGCCCAACGCCGAGCAGCCCCAGGACCGAGAGCACGTACAGGTAGGTCGGCGCGGCGAAGATGAGACCGGCCTCGCGGATGCCGCGCAGGTTGCCGATCGTGAGGAAGGCGACGAGCGCGATCGAGATGGCGACCCGCGCCGGATGCAGATCGGGAAATGCGCTCGTGACCGCGGCGACGCCGGCCGCGACCGAGACCGCGACGGTCAGGAAGTAGTCGACAAGGAGCGCGCTCGCCGCGACGAGCCCGGGGATGACGCCGAGGTTCTCTTTCGCGACCACGTAGCTGCCGCCGCCCTGCGGGTACGCGCGGATGACCTGGAGATACGAAAGCACGACGATCGCGAGTACGACGCAGATCGCGATCGTGAGCGGCATCGTGAGCGCGAGCGCGCCGGCACCGGCGAGCGCGAGGACGCGCATCGTTTCCTCGGTCGCGTAGGCCGAGGACGAGATGTTGTCCGAGGCGAAGATCGCGAGCCCGATCTTCCTACTGACGCGCTCCTGCTCCTCTTCGGCGGTCGCGAGACGCCTGCCGATGAGGACGCGGTGGATCGTCGACCACGCGCGCCCGATCCCGCCCCTGCGCTCGAGGGCGCGCTCCGTCGCGACAAGGCCCGCCGCGGTATGTCTGAACTCGGGCGGTCTGACGATGCGGACGTGACGGTCGCCAGGCCGTCGACCCTGGAACTCTTCACGCCGGTCGAGGCCGCTCAATCACGTCGAGTCTAGGGACCGGCCGTTCCCGTTGAGATGTTGTTTAGGTGATCACACACCGACCGCGAGGCGCTGCGCGAAGATGTCCGGCAGACCGCGGGCTCGGATGCGTCGCTGCGCCTGCTCGATCGGATACGCGACGCGATGGAAGGTGACGTTCGCGGCGCCGGTGTCGAGCATCGCGTACGCGGCGCGCGCGTCGCCGTCGCGCGGCTGGCCGACGGAACCGGGATTCACTACGCAGCGTGATCCCAGCTCGTACGTCCTGCCGGCCGCGGGCCGCACGGTACGCAGCCCGTTCGTGCCGCCGACGAACAGCGCCGGCACGTGCGTGTGACCGTGACATGCGAAGCTCGTGTTCGCGAGCGCGAGGCTCGCCGCAGCCAGCGGTGCTGAGATCACGTATTCCCACATCGGATCGCGCAAGCTTCCGTGACAGAGGGTGAAACCCTCTCGCTCGCTGACTACGGGCAATGCTTCGAGGAAGGCTCGCTCCGTCTCGGTCAGCCAGGACATGTGGAGCGCCGCGGCTTCGGCCGCGAGGTCGTTGAACAGCTCGAGGCCTTCGCCGGTCGCGACCGCGCGATCGTGGTTGCCCTGCAGCAGCCATGCCTTCCGCTCGCGCAGCAGCGCGATCACCTCGGAGGGCTCGCCGCCGTACCCGACGGTGTCGCCCGTGACCCACAGCGCCTCGGGCTGCAGCGGATCGAGCGCTTCGAGCACGGCGCGGAGCGCCGGCAGGTTCGCGTGTACATCGGAGAGCAGCGCTACGCGCACGCCGCCTTCGCCTCCGCGAGAGTGAAGATGCCCTCGAGCAGGGCGCGCCCGACGACGACCGAGGCGGCGCCCCAGCGCGCGAGCGCGCGGATGTCCTCGACGCTGCGCACGCCACCCCCGGTGTGGAAGCGGACACCCTCGCGCGCGGCGACCCGCATCTCCTCGAGGAGCACGAGTGGCGGGCCGCCCAGGCGTCCGTCGGTGCCCAGATCGATCACGTAGAGGTCTTTCGCGCCGCGGAGCGCGGCGATGTTCGCCGCGTCGCGGGAGAGCACCCCCGTCGCGGCCGCGACGAGGGCCGGATCGCCGCCGCGCGGCGCGAGCCGGCCGTCACGCGATTCGATCTCGATGATCGCCCCGGCCGTTCGTGCGCAGCGATGGAGCAGGTTGCGATCGCCGAACACCGCACTCGAGAAGAGCACGCCGGCGAATCCCGTGTCGCGCGCGCGCTTCGCCTGCTCGATCGAGGCAATACCGCCCGCGAGCCGGCAGGGGACGCCCGCCGCGCGCGCGACGTTCGCCAGGAGCGAGAAGTTCGCGAACTCCCCGCGCTCCGCGCCGTCGAGATCGACGAGGTGCAGCTCCAGAGCCCCCTCGCGCACGTAACGGAGCGCAAGCTCGCGTGGGTCCAGCGCAGCTCCCACGTCGCCGCGATACGCGATGCGGCCGCTGCGGACGTCGATGGACGGGACGATCACCATGGCCGGCGGCGTGCGTCGGCGGACGTGCGCGGGTAGCGCGGCGGCGTCGCGCGGGTCTTCCGAACGACGACGAGATTGCGGCCGGGCAGCACGTCACCGACACCGAGCTCCGACGTCGGCACCACGCGTGCGATCTCGCCGCCGATCGCGGCCGCCGCTTTGCGCCCACCGGGCAGCTCGGACTCGACGCGCCCCTTCCACACGATCGCATCGCCGCCCACGCGCAGGAACGGCAGAAGGTATTCGATCGATTGACCGAGCGTGCCGACGGCGCGCGCGGTCGCGACGTCGTACCGATCGCGGCGATCCTGACGCAGGACCTCCGCACGTCCAAGCTCTTCGGCGCGCTCGTTGCGCACCTCGACGTCACCGAGGCCGAGAAGCGCACTGACATCCTCGAGGAAGCGCGCCTTCTTGCCGACCGACTCGACGAGCGTCACGCGCAGATGTCGTCCTGCGATGCGTAGTGCGAGGCCGGGGAATCCCGCGCCACTCCCGACATCGATCACCCGCTCGCGCCCGGTCCAGCGTCGCACGCCGAATGCGGTCCACGAATCGAGGAAGTGTTTGTGCGCGATGTCCGCGGGCTCGGTGATCGCTGTGAGGTTGACGCTCGTATTGCGGACGATGAGCTCTTCGGCATATCGCTCGCACACCGCGATCTGCTCGGCGGTGATCGCGAGCCCGAATCGCGACGCCTCGCGCGCGAGCGCTGCGAACGGAGCAGACGCGACGGGCATCGCTCGTATCGTATGCGGCAGATGATGCGAGCCATTCGTCTCGTGCTCGCGGCGATCTTGATCCTGCTGAGCGGTGCCGCGAGCGCGAGCGCGACATCGCCCGCCGCGGTCGCGAGCGTGAGCATCCAGGGATTCCAGTTCGTCCCGGCCTCGCGGACGATCAACGTCGGCGACAGCGTGACGTGGACGAACTTCGATCAGGCCGTGCATAGCGCGAAGGCGAACAACGGCTCGTTCGATACGGGATTCATCACCAACGAGCAGAGCAAGACGATCACGTTCAACACGGCCGGGACGTTCAGCTACATCTGCGGTGTGCACGGCGCGAGCATGAGCGGCACGATCGTGGTGCAGGCGCTCGCGACACCGCCTCCCACGCCGCAGCCGACACCACCACCGACGCCGCAACCGACGCGGCAACCGACGCCTCCGCCCACGCCACAGCCCACGCCCCCGCCGACGCCGCTCCCGACTCCTCAGCGCACCGCGCCGCCGACACCAGAGCCGACGCAAGCGGCGACCACGACGCCGAGTCCCGCCGTAACGACCGCGGCGCCGACAATGACGGTCACGCCGATCGTGGCAACGGTGTCGCCGAGCGCGTCGAGCATCACGGCAGCGCAGCCGAGCGCGGATCGCGCGAGCGCGCCCGCCGCGAGCGCGGGCGATTCCGGCCCGGGGCTGTTGCTCATCGCTGGCGCCGTGGTGGTCATCGGGGGTCTCGCCGGCGCCGCGCTCGTGCTGTCGCGCCGGTAGCCGCGAATATCGTTATGTCGTGATCGGCCCTCGCGCGCTGCGACTCGCGCTGGGCGCGGGCTTCCTCTTCGCGCTCGGCACGAGCGTGTCCGCGCAGGCGGCACCGGAGGCGACGACGGTCGACGTGACGATCCAGAACTTCGCGTTCTCTCCGGCGACGATCACCGTCGACAAGGGCGACACGATCCGCTGGACGAATCTCGACAGCGCGCCACACGGTGCGGTCACGGTGCAGCCCGGCTTTGTCACTCAGATCCTTGGCCAGGGGCAATCAACGACGACGACCTTCGATCGGCCCGGCACGTTCGACTACATCTGCAACGTGCACGGCGCGACCATGAGAGGCACGGTCGTCGTGCGAGGTGCGCCCGTCGCCGAGACCGCCGCACCCGCCGGCCCGCTCGGCCACGTCGTCGTCGACACCTTCGCGGAAGCGCGCCCCGATCGCTCCGATACGCCGGCGGCCGCGCCATCTCTGCTTCTGGGCGCGAGCCTCGCGCTCGCTCTCGTCGTGGTGGCACGGTTCGTGTGGGTGCTGCGCAACACGTGACCACATACGATCGTTCGATGACGGCAGTGCGCGCGGCCACGCCCGCGGACGACATCGCCGAGGTGCTCGTCGACGAGAAGGCGATCTCCGAGAAGGTGCGCGAGCTCGGCGATCGCATCGCCGCGGACTACCGCGCAAAGGACCTCGTGCTCGTCTCGATCCTCAAGGGCGCGCTCCCATTCCTCGCCGATCTGATGCGCAGCATCCCGATCCCGCTCAGGCTCGACTTCCTCGAGGTGTCGTCCTACGGGGCCTCCACGGAGTCGAGCGGCGTCGTGCGCATCCTCAAGGACCTCGCGAGTCCGATCGAGGGCCGCGACGTGCTCGTCGTCGAGGACATCCTCGACACCGGACGCACGCTCGCATTCGTGCTCGAGCATCTGCGCTCGCAGCGTCCCGACTCACTGCGGCTCTGCACGCTGCTCGACAAGCCGGCGCGTCGCATCGTCCCGATCACGATCGACTACCGCGGGTTCGAGATCCCCGACAAGTTCGTCGTGGGCTACGGCCTTGACTACGCCGAGCGGTACCGCAACCTGCCATTCATCGGCGTGCTCAAGCCGGAGGTGTACCGGAGCACGACGTGAGACGCGCATCGCTCGTCGTCCGCCTCGTCATCGTCATGCTCGTCATGACGAGCATCAGTCCACCCGAGGTGCGCGCCGCGCGATTGCCAGCGGTGCCCGCGACGGTCCGCGTGAACGTGACGCCGTACGGCATCAACTACACGATCCTCGCCTCGACCGGCACGGTCGTCGCGAAGCTCGCGAACGGCACGGTCCTTTACAAGGGATTCCAGCGGCTCGTCGCGCGCACGCAGGTGCGCCGCGCCGAGGGTGTCCTCGTCGGTCTGCCGCCAAAGCCGGAGGACCTCACGCCGGACGAGCGCATGGCGCGGCGGCAGCAGCTGCGCGAGGCGCGCAACGCGGAGCTCGAGACGCGCGGCAACCCCGCGAAGATCGTCACGATCCCGTTCGAGATCTCGCTGCTGCGCACCCCCGAGGATGCGCTGGGGCAGCCGCTCCTGTCCGAGCAGAAGGCCGTGCCGGTCTTCCTCTCGACCGACGACGGCGTGCTCACCGTGAACGGCCGCGGCTACCGCGGCACGTTCGAGATCACCACCGACGACGACGGCGGGCCGATCGTCGTCAACACCGTGGAGACCGGCGTGTACCTCGCGTCCGTCGTCGGATCGGAGGAGCCGTCGACGTGGGAGGCTGAGGCCCTCGCCGCGCAGGCGATCGCGGCGCGCACGTATCTCCTCACTCATCTCGGGCGCCACGATCACTACGACATCGAGGGCGACGTGCGCGACCAGGAATACGACGGCGTCGGCAACGAGGTGCGCTCGACGCTTCGCGCCGTCGACCGCACGGCCGGCATCGTCGCGACGTACCGCGGCGCGCCGATCTCGGCGTTGTATTCGGCGAATGCCGGCGGCGTCACCGAGGACTCCGAGAACGTCTTCGCGAACGCGCTGCCATATCTGCGGAGCGTGCCCTCGCCAAGCGACGAGATCGCGAAGAACAG
This sequence comes from Chloroflexota bacterium, assembly GCA_005887995.1. GTDB lineage: Bacteria > Chloroflexota > Limnocylindria > P2-11E > P2-11E > CF-39. The sequence continues at coordinate 2,867 of VBJD01000072.1, read as the reverse complement.
CTCGTTCGGCAAGTCGAGCTGGGAATGGGACCGCGAGTTCACGGCCCCGCTGCTCGCGGAGTTCATGCGCGTGCGTGGCCTCGACGTCGGCACGCCGACGAAGATCGAGGTCACCAGCAAGAGCGCCACCGGCCGTCCGATCCTCACGCGGGTCACGGGCACGCTCGGCTCGAAGGAGATTCGCATGGAGACCGCGCGCTACTACTTCGGCCTCAAGAGCAACCTCTTCAACCCCGTGTTCTTCGCGCCGCAGCAGGAGTGGGTCAGCCCGCGCGACACGAACCGTCTGCGTGACATGGAGATCCTCGGCGCGACGAAGCTGCGCGCGAACTACGACTTCACGTTCGACGACACGGGCAAGCGCAAGGGCATCGTCGCGACGGAGCTCCTCTACCAGCTGCCCGCGCGCTTCGACTTCGTCGGCCGCGGTTTCGGGCACAGCGTCGGCATGTCGCAGTGGGGCGCGCAGGGCATGGCGCTCGGCGGGGCGAATTACGAGCAGATCCTGAAGCACTACTACACCGGTATCGAGCTCACCGACGTCGGCGGACCGTGAGCCGCTGATCATCTCCTGGCGCACCGCGCCAAGCGTCGCGGTCCTCATCGTCGCGGGGGCGCTTGCGCTGTCACTGCTGGACACGCGCCCGCTCGAGGTGAACGACCGGCTGGGATACGACGGTCAGCAGTACGCGTGGCTCACGCTGCGCCTGCGCGGTCTCGATGCGCCCGCGCCACGCGAGCCGCTCGCGTTCCGCATCGCACCGGCAGCGATCGTCGCGGCGAGCGGGCTCGACGTCCGTATCGGATTCCTCGCGCTCGACGTCGCGGCGCTCGGCGGGACGGCGCTCGTCCTCATCGCGCTGCTGCGCCGCTTTGGCGCGACCGCGGGCGTCGCGCTGCTGGGGGTCACCCTGTGGGCGCTCCTGCCGTTCACCGTTCGCGCGGCCATTCACACGCCGGTGCTCACCGACGCCGTGTCGGGGCTGCTCGGCGCCGCACTGCTCTTGTGCGCTCTCTCACGGAGGTATGCGGTCTTCGCCGTTCTCCTTGTGGTCGGCGCGCTCACGCGCGAGAGCCTGTTGCTCTTCGCACCGTGCGCAATCCTCGCGGCGAGACGCGACCGCAATGCGCTGCGCGTGGCGGTCGCGACCCTGCCGGCCTTCGCCGCGTTCGCGATCGTGCGCATCCTCCCGCCCGTCGCGCCGGACGCCGCGATGCCGTCGAGCGCGACGCTGGTGCGCTACCACGTCGGCCGCTTCCTTCTGAACGTCGATGCCTCGCCGCTCCGCCAGGCGTTCGCGATACCGCTGTCGCTTGGCGTCATCCTCGGATCGCCCTTCGCGATGCCACGGGCGACCGCGGCGCTCGCACGTCGCGAAGCCGCGTGGGTCCTGCTCGCGCCGCTCGTCGTGCTCGCCGGTGTCGTCGGCGGCATGGAGCCGGACCGCTACGACACCACGCTCGCGCCCTTGCTGCTCGTCGGGGCCGCGCCCGCACTCGGCGCCGCGGCGGCGCGCCCGATCGTCGCAGGTGCGCTCGTCGTCGCGCAGGCGATCGCCTGTCGCGCGTTCATTCCGCTCGACGGTAGCGAGGCGTCGGCGTTCGCCTTCTCGGTCGCGACGATGCCCGCGAGCGCGATCGTGCTGTGGGGGACGCTGGCACTCGCCCTCGCCGTCGCGAGCACGCTCGCGATGCGCTGGGCGGCTACGCGCTGATCACTCGCCGACGAACTTCTGGCTGTTCCCCATGTGCGGATAGGCGCGTTCCTGCTGGATGGCGAGGAGCTGGCGCGTGTGATTGCGATCGTGGTGCACCCACTCCTGCACGAGGTCGGAAACCCGCAGCATGCCGACCTTCGGATGCATGCCGCCCTTCTCCATATCCGCCGGCTTCAACGAGCGCACGAGCGCGATCGAGTCGTGACGCAGTCCCATGAACTCCATCCACACGCTCTGGCTCACGCGCTCGCAGTCTTTGCGCTCGCGCGCGATCCTCTCCTGATCCCACGCTTGCGTGGGCCGGCCCGCGAGGAAGTCGCGGATGCGGCCGGCGAACCCACGCTTCTCCGCCTCGATGAGATGGCCGACGACCTCGTTGACGCACCACTCGCCATCCTTGAAGTGGAAGCGACAGCCGTCGTCGCCGAGGGCGTTCATCTCGGCCTCGATGAGCGCGCACGTCGACTCGAGGAGCCGGGCGATCTCCTCGTTCGAGAGCGCGGCTCCGGCAGCCATCAGCTGATGATGGTAGGCGCGGCGCGGATCGGCACGCGCACGTCGAGCACCACCGTGCCGTCCGGGCGCGTCTCGTGCCTCGATTCGCCGTGCAGAAGGTCGAGGCGCTCGCTGCGCCGCAGGCCGGACTGCAGCTCGCCGTCCGGCGGGAGCTCTTTCCCGTCGGTCTGCAGGTGGACATCGAGCTGATCTTCCTTCCAGGCGAGGACGAGAGTGATGTCCTTGCTCCCAGCCTTGTCGATGCGCTCGACGAGCGAATCCTGGATGAGGCGGAAGATCGCGACCTCGTCGTCTGACGGGAGCCGCCGGTCGCGGCCCGTGCTCGAGAAATCGAGCCGCACGCCGTGCTTGTCGATGAGCGTCTGTACATAACGGCGCATCGTCGGCACGAGGCCGAGGTCGTCGAGGATCATCGGCCGCAGCTCGAAGATGAAGCCGCGCAGCTCCTGCAGCGTCTTGTTCACCATCTGCCGGAGCGCGGCGAGCTCGGTGCGCGAGCGCTTCGGATCGACCTCGAATAACCGTTCGCTGATCTCGGACTGGAGCACGACGTTCGCCATCGCCTGCGCCGGGCCGTCGTGGACCTGGCGTGCGATGCGCTTGCGCTCCTCCTCTTGCGTGTCGACGACGGCC
>VBJD01000071.1 GCA_005887995.1 Chloroflexota bacterium | reverse complement strand
GAAGTTCGTCGCGCACGGCTGCACCGGCAAGGGCAATGACCAGGTGCGCTTCGATCTCGCGGTCGGTGCGCTCGCGCCGGACCTCAAGGTCATCGCCCCGATGCGCGGTGGGATGAACATGACGCGCGACGAGGAGATCGACTACGCGCGCAAGCGCGGCATTCCGGTCGAAGCGACAAAGAAGACCCCGTACAGCGTCGACATGAACCTATGGGGCCGCTCGATCGAGGCCGGCGTGCTCGAGGACCCCTGGGGCGCGCCGCCGCGCGACATCTACCAGTGGACGGTCGATCCTGAGGAGGCGCCCGCGAAGCCGCGCGAGATCGTCATCGAGTTCCGCGAGGGTGTCCCCAGCAAAGTCGGCGGCGAGGAGCTCGGCGGCGTCGCGCTCATCGAGAGGCTCAACGAGGTCGGCGGCAAGTACGGCGTCGGCCGCATCGACCAGATCGAGGACCGCCTCGTCGGTATCAAGTCGCGCGAGATCTACGAGGCGCCGGCGGCGGTGATCCTGCACACGGCGCACAAGGCCCTCGAAGAGATGGTGCTCACGAAGGACGCGCTGCGCTTCAAGTCGGGCGTCGCGCGGGAATACGCGGAGATGGTCTACAACGGCCTCTGGTTCACGGCGCACCATCAGGACCTCGCTGTGTACGTCGGCAGCACGCAGCGTTTCGTGAGCGGCGAGATCCGCATTCGACTCGACCGCGGCACGCTCAGTGTCGTCGGACGCCGCTCGCCGCACTCGCTGTATTCGACGGCGCTCGCCACCTATGGCAAAGGCGACCTCTTCGACCACAAGGCGTCGGAGGGATTCATCACCGTCTTCGGCATGTCGCTGCGCACGCAGGCGCGTACCCAGGCCTTGTGGGGCGCGGGCAGCGAGGCCATGCTCGACGTGCCGAAGAAGGAACTGACCGCGGGGAACGCCGGGAAGGTCAGTGCCGCACGACGTCCGAGAAAACACGCGCGTGGGCGATAAGCCTCTTTGGTCCGGGCGATTCTCGGGGTCGCTCGATCCGAAGATCCGCGAGTTCACCTCGTCGCTCGAGCTCGATAAGCGCATCGCGACGCACGACGTGCGCGGCAGCATCGCGCACGCACGCATGCTGGGGAAGCAGAAGATCATCAGTGAGGACGAGAGCGCGCGCATCGTACGCGCGCTCGAGCAGATCGCGTCGGAGATCGCCGCCGGCACGTTCGCGTGGCCGGCCGATGCGGAGGACGTCCACTCCGCGATCGAGCGCGTGCTCACCGAGCGCATCGGTCCGCTCGGTGGGAAGCTGCACACGGCACGGAGCCGGAACGACCAGATCGCGCTCGATCTACGGCTCTTCGTCATTGAGTTGCTCGGCGATCTCGATCGAGCGGTGAAGGACCTCGCGCTCGCGCTCGTCGAACGCGCCGGCGACGAGGTGGACACCGTGATGCCCGGCTACACCCACCTCCAGCGCGCGCAGCCGGTGTCGCTCGCCCACCACCTCCTCGCGCACGTCGAAGCACTGCGGCGCGACCGCGCTCGGATCGAAGAGGCGCACGAACGCGCCGCGGTGTCGCCGCTGGGCGCAGGAGCGCTCGCCGGCGTCCCGTATCCGATCGACGTGCAGGCCGTTGCGCGTGAGCTGAAATTGCCGCGGACGTTCCGCAACAGCATCGACGCGGTCGCCGATCGTGACTTCATCGCCGACTTCGTGTACGCGGCGTCGGTCGCGGCGGTGCACGCGTCGCGGCTCGCGGAGGAGCTCGTGCTATGGACGAGCGCGGAGTTCGGATTCGCCGCGGTGTCCGACGAGCACGCGACCGGGTCGAGCATCATGCCGCAGAAGAAGAACCCGGACGTCGCGGAGCTCGTCCGCGGGCGCGCGGCCCGCATCATCGGCGACCTCGTCGCTGTGCTCACGTCGCTCAAGGGCCTGCCGCTCGCGTACGACGGCGACCTGCAAGAGCAGCGCATCCCGCTCTACGACGCCGCGTCAGTCGCACCCGCGCTCTCGACGCTCGCGCATGTGGTCCGTGGCTTGCGCTTCGATCGCGACGCGATGCGGCGCGCGACCGAGCGAGGCATGCTCACCGCGACCGATCTCGCGGACCATCTCGCGCGGAATGGCGTCCCGTTCCGCGAGGCGCACGAGATCGTCGGGCGGCTGGTGCGCGAGCGTCTCGACGCGGGCAAGGATCTCGCCGGCCTCACGACGAACGACTTGCGGAAGGTCGACCCACGGTTCGGTCCGTCCGCGGCCGAGGAGATCGATCCGGCGCGTTCGCTCGCGTCACGTCGCTCGCCGGGCGGGACGGCGCCGGAGAACGTCCGCGCGGCGCTCGAGGACGCGCGTCGCGTGCTTCGCGGATGATGAACATCCGGTCGGCGCGCATCGAGGACGTCGAAGACATGCGCGCGCTCATCGCCCGCTACGCGAACGAGGACCGCATGCTCGAGCGCTCGCGCGACTTCCTCGTCGAACGGCTTCGCGACTACGTGGTCGCCGACGACGACGACGCGTTCCAGGGCTGCTGCGCGCTCGCGGTGCTCACGCCCGATCTCGCCGAGATCCGCTCGCTCGCCGTGCGGCCCGAGGCGTCTGGCCGCGGCATCGGGAAAGCGCTCGTGGATGCGTGTATAGCGGAGGCGCGGCGCCTCGGTCTGCGGCGCGTGTTCGCGCTCACTCTCGTGCCCGAGTTCTTCGAGCGCTGCGGCTTCACGCTCACCAGCCTCGGCCACCTACCCGAGAAGTCCGCCGCGGAATGCCCAGTCTGTCCGAAGCGCTTCGCGTGCGACGAGCACGCGATGCTGCTGCATCTCGACGGCACGCGACCGGACGCGCTGCGGCCCGGCGAGGCGTGGGGCTACACGCGCATCTTCCTCGGCCACGAGCCTAGGTCCGCCTAGGTGGGACGCGTCGGCCGCAGCATCGTCGCCGGATTCGACGCGATGGTCATGGCCGGTGCCGCGTTCGTGGAGACGGGCGGTCGCTTCGCGCTCGCGCCGGCCGAGCTCATCTTGTGGGGCTCGGCGCTCGCCGCCGCGATCTGCGCGATCGTCGTCTACCTCGTGGGCTCGGCGCTCGTCGCGTGGCTCGCGATCGGCTACATCCTGTTCGGGGCGCTGCTCACGGTGGGTTCGCCGCACTGGCCCCTGCTCGCGCTTGCTGCGGCGCTCATGCCGCTGGTGCCGCGTCCGCGCGGATCGGTCGCGCTCGGGCTCGGTGTCGCCGCGGTCACAGCCATTGGCGTGCGCTATGCCATCGCCGCGGTGCTGTGAGTCCTAGCATGCGAGGCGTGACCACGCGCCCGACGGTCCGTTCCGTGAACGGGCTCGTCGCGACGGATCACCACCTCGCGACCGCGGCAGGGATCGCGGCGTTGCGCGATGGCGGGAGTGCGGTCGACGCGGCCGTCACGGCGGCAGCCGTGTGCGCGGTGACGCAGCCGCATCGCACGTCCATCGGTGGCGACCTGTTCGCGCTCGTGTATGACGCCTCGCGGCGCGAGGTGACGGCCTACAACGGCTCCGGTGCGGCGCCGCGCTCGCTCTCGCTCGGGTCGTTCGCGAGCGGCTTTCCGAGCGAGGGTGCAAACCTCGCCACCGTCCCCGGCGTCGTCGCGGCGTTCGGCGACCTCATGCGCGACCACGGACGCCTCGGACTCGATCGCGTCCTCGAGCCGGCGATCCAGTACGCCGAGGAAGGCTTCCCGGTGAGCGACGGGCTCGCGGAGGGCTTCGTCGATAGCGGTGGACGGCTCGACGCGGAGGCCGCGCGCGTCTTCGGCCCGCGGGGTCGGTTCCCGCGCGCCGGCGAGATCCTGCAGCAGCCCGACCTCGCGGCGACCTTGCGCGAGATCGCCTCGCAGGGCGCCGCGGTCTTCTACGAAGGGCCGCTCGCCGAGCGCCTCGCATCGGCGATCCGCGAGGTCGGCGGAGCGATCGGCGCGGAAGATCTCGCCGCCCATGAGACGGACCGTCCCGCGCCAGCGCGCATCACGTACCGCGGACACACCGTGTACGGACAGCCGCCGGTGTCCCAGGGGCACATCCTGCTCGAGGAGCTCGCCATCGCGGTTGGTCTCGATATGAAGGAGCTCGAGTGGGGAAGCCCCGAGTTGGTCCATCACATGGTCGAGATCAAGAAGATGGCGTTCGCCGATCGCGACGCCTACAGCGGCGACCCGCGCGTAGTCCCCTTCGAGGTCAGCCGCCTCTTCGACGTGCGTTTCGCGGAAGCGCGCCGCCGCGCGATACCCACGCGCGCCAGCGACCGCGTGGATGCCGGGGCGATCGCGGCCGCGACGCCGGCGGACACGACGTACCTCGCGGTCGTCGATCGCGACGGCAACGCGGTGTCGCTCATCGAGAGCGTGTTCAGCGAATTCGGGTCGGCGTGCGTCGCACCGGGCACCGGCGTCCTGCTCAACAACAGGCTCATCGGCTTCTCACTGGAGGCGTCGTCACCCAACGCGCTCGCGCCGGGCAAGCGGCCGATCCACACGCTCAACACGGTCATCGCGCTCGACGGCAACTCGCCGCGCTTCGTCTTCGGGACGCCCGGCCGCCACGCGCAGGTGCAGACGAACTTCCAGCTCGCGGTGGGCCTCATCGATCACGGCTTCGACGTGCAGCGAGCCATCGAGGAGCCGCGCTGGTATCACGAGTCGGGACGTGGGCTCAAGATGGAATCGCGCTTCAGCGAGGCGACGCGAAAGGGGCTCGCGGCGAAGGGCCACGAGATCGCAAACCTCGGCGAGTGGGCCGAGATCACCGGCGGCGCGCAGGCGATCGCGATCGACTCGAATGGCGTGTTCAGCGGCGGCGCCGACCCGCGCCGCGAGGGCCACGCGGCGGGGTATTAGCGGAACGGCGCACGCCGTGGCTCGTTCCAGGTAGTGGGATGAGGCTTGCTCCCGCGCTGCTGTTCGTTCTCGCGTCCGCGCTCGCGGGGTGCGAAGCCGCACAGCCGCAGCCAGATGCAGCCGCAAAGGCGTATGCCGCGGCGTGGCAGAAGGCGGACTACCAGGCGATGTGGGCGCTCGTGTCCTCCGAAGCACAGCAGCGTGTCGGCACGGAAGGATTCGTCGATCGCCTGCCGCGCATCGCCGAGGAGATGACGCTTCGCTCGCTCGAGGTCCGCGTCGGTCCATCGTCGCGTCCGCTGCTGGGCGGCTCTCCCGACCCGAAGCGCGCGACCGTTCCGCTCGACATCACGTTCCACACGCAGCGCGTCGGTGACGTGCGGCGGACGACGACGTTGTCGCTGATCTTCATCGGCGAGAAGGACAAGGGTGGAGATCGGCGCGGTCCCCGGTCAGATCCGCTCCGAAGATGGCTTCGCGCAGAGCCTCGCCCCCGTGGTCGGCCTGACCGCGGACCAGATCAAGGCGAAGCTCCATCAGTCTTGGGTGCAGCCCGATCTCTTCGTGCCGATCCGCACTGTCAGCGGCGCGGCTCTCGACACCCTGAAAGCGCGCATCGCCGTCATAGAGGGCGTCGCGTCGCGAGCGACGCGCGTCCGCAGCTATCCCACGGGCCTCGCGTCGCAGACGCTCGGCTACCTCACCGATGCGAGCGAGGCCGACGCGCAGAAGCGCTCCGCGCGCGGCGTGCAGGCGGGCGACCTCATCGGCAAGGCCGACAGCGGTCTCGAGGCGACGCTCGACGACGTCCTCGGCGGCACGTTCGGCTGGAAGCTCACGATCATCGAGCCGAACGGTCAGGTCGCGGAGACGCTCGGCGAGACGCCGGCGATCGCGGGCCAGGACGTCGTGCTCTCGCTCGATCCGAAGATGCAGCGCGCCGCCGAGAACGCGCTCGGCGATCGAAAGGGCGCGATCGTCGCCGAGGACCCGTGGAGTGGCGAGATCCTCGCGATCGCGAGCCGCCCGACGTTCGACCTCAACGCGTTCGTGAGCGGCGACGTCGCAGCTATCAACAAGTACGCGGCCGATCCGAACAAGCCGCTCTTCAATCGCGCGACATTCGGGCAGTACGCCTCGGGTAGCTCGTTCAAGCCTGTCACCGCCGCAGCCGCGCTGCGCGAGGGTCTCTACAAATACGGCGACAAGCTGCCATGTCCGGCGCGCTGGACCGGCTACGGCGAGCAGTGGGTGCAGCTGAATCACGAGACCGCCGACCTTGGGAACATCGACATGCGCACCGCGATCGCGCGCTCGTGCAACTCCTTCTTCTACGAGCTCGGCAAGCGGCTCAACGATCGCAACCCCGATCTGCTGCCGAACGCGGCGAAGAGCTTTGGACTCGGGAAGGCGACGGACATCGATTACGTGCTGGAGGCCGAAGGCATCGTGCCGAGCCCGGCGTGGAAGCAGACGCTCGCGACCGACAAGACCTGGAACCCAGGCGACGCGACGAACCTGGCGATCGGTCAGGGCTTCCTGCTCGTCACGCCGCTGCAGGTGGCGAACTACGCGGCGGCGCTCGCGAACGATGGGATCGTGTGGAAGCCCCGACTGGTCATCGAGACCCGCGACCGCAGCGGCGCGGTGACGAAGAAGTTCGAGAAGACCGTGGTGGGCCACGCGAACGCGACGAACACCGAGCTCTCGCTCATCCGGGACGCCATGCGAGCCGTCGTCGCGGACACCGACGGCACGGTGTACTTCCCGTTCCGCACGTTCACGGTCAGCGTCGCGGGCAAGTCCGGCACAGCTGAGACACCGTCGGGCGACCCCAACGGCTGGTTCATCGGCTTCGCGAACTTCGAAGCGCCGTCGGTCGCGTTCGCGGCGGTCTTCGAGCAGTTCCACGAATCACCGGGCAATTTCGCGTCGCAGGTGGCTGGGACGGCGGTCCGCAGCACGCTCGCCGCGAAGTTCGGGGTGAACTAGCCGGCGGTCGGGTCGAGCACGCGGCCCAAGAAGAGGATCGCGCCGGTCTCATCGTCGCGCACGAGGAAGAGGAATGGCCGGTCGACGGTCAGCTCGACCCACTGCGATGGCCCGCCCGTGGCACCACCGAAGAACGCGGTCGCCGCGGTGGCCTCGGTGCCTTCTTCGTCGACGGCGATGAACGTCTCCTGCAACGCGTTCTGGAGGATCAAGTGTTCTTGGCGGCTAATGCCGGAGAAGTCGGCGGCCTCGGTGAACGCTAGCCGCATGCCGAGATGAGTGAGCGCGGGCTTCAACGGCGCCGCCGTCCGGAACGTGAAGCGCGGGAATCGAAGATCGACCGCCTGGAACTGCAGCGCGTCGACGATCGATGAGATGCGCTGGGCGTCCATCGAGCGCTCGAACGCGGCGAAGGTTCCAGCATCGGGCACGATGGCGACCATCGACAGCCCGCCGACATAGGGAAGGCCGATGGCCTGGATCTCCCCCGACTTCGCGTAGGGAAAGGATTTGAAGTCGGCCATTAGCTGAGCCGAGACCTCCGTGCCGTCGAGCCGCCGGAATGGAGCGGCCTTCGTCGCTGTTTTCGGGAAAGGACGCGTCCACTGCGCCTTCATGTAGATCGCATTAGTGAGCACGAAGCGTGTGAGCTCGTCGAGGATCCCGTCCTTCACCAGCTCGGGGATGCGCGCCTTGGTGCGGTCGGAGACCCACTTGTTGATCGCACCGCGCGCGGCGTCCCGGGCGTTGACGAAGTCGACGACACCGACGCCCGCGCCGTAGTACGCGGACAGGCCGTCGAGGAATGCGTTCTCGAAGTGGAAGTCACGCTGCGCCCAGAGGCGGTTCGCCGTCGCCAGGTCGAGGCTCGCACCGCCAAAGCTCGGATACGACCCCGCACGCTTGGCAAGTGCCAGGTCCAGCGCGTTGAAGGCCGCGTCCACGTCGCCGATCTGCGCGGCGTGAAGGACTTGATCCATCTCCTGTGCCGTGCGGCCAGCGGCGCCGACCCGCGTCATCGCGAGCGCGCTCGCCGCGCTGTATGGCGAGAACGCCAAGTTCGTTCTCTCGACCGCGAGCTCTCGGTAGAGGTCCAACGCGAGAGCCTGAATGCCCGTTGCGGCTCGCTTCGCCGCATTCGGGTCTGCGGCGACGCGCGACGCTGAGCTGCTCACGACGTCGCCCGAGATCACGATGCTCGGGGATGGCCGCTGAGAGGCGAGCTGTGACGGGGTGGCCGCGACGCTCGTCCTCGTCGGGACTGTCGCGGTAGCGCTCGCGTCAGCCGTGGTCGTCGCAGGAGCGGTGGGCGTTGGCGTAGCGGTCAGAGGGAGAGTCGGCGACGACCCCGTTACTGGAGCACAGCCGACGATCGTCGCAAGGGCGAGCGCGAGGATCCGCATGTGCGCTATTAACGCGCTTCGGGCGAATTCGTGCGCCATGGCGCGTGGGGTGAACTAACTATCGCGCTCGTCGGACTGTGGTGAGTGGAGGCGTTCGCGCGGTGAAGGTAGACGCAGCGAACCAGCCTGCCAGGGTGGCCAAGCCCTCGACGGCTAGACTTTTCATATCCCATACGTCGACGTCCCACTGACGCGCCGCCTCGACAACGGGCTCGTGATCCATGCGCTCGAAGCGCATCACGCGCCCGTCGTTTCGCTCTGGGTCTGGTATCACGTCGGGGGCCGCAACGAGGTCCCCGGCACGACCGGCATGAGCCATTTCCTCGAGCACATGCTCTTCAAAGGAACGCCGACGCATCCCAAGGGCGATCTCGACCGGCTACTGGCGCGATACGGCGCGATGTGGAACGCGTTCACGAACGAGGACGTCACCTGCTACTTCGAAACCGTCCCCAAGGCTCGTTACCACACAGCGCTCGAGCTTGAGGCCGACCGCATGCGGAACGCGCTCATCTCGCTCGAGGAGACCGAGGCCGAGCGCACCGTGATCGTCTCCGAGCGCGAGGGCCTCGAGAACGACCCGAGCTTTCTGTTGGGAGAGGAGCTGCAGGCGGTCGCGTTCAGCCGCCATCCGTACGGCCAGGGCGTGATCGGCAGCAAGGATGAGATCAAGCTCATGCCCCGCGACGGGTTGTACGCGCACTACCACCGCTTCTACGCGCCGAACAACGCGTACGTGGTCGTCGTCGGCGATGACGACGCAGCGCATCTCGCGGACATGGCTGCGAAGGCATTCGAGTCGCTCGAGCCGTCGAGAGACCTCGGTCAACCACCGCGCGCCCCCGAGCCACCGCAGCGCGGCGAGCGGCGCATCGTCGTGCACCGCGCGGGCGGCACGCTGCCGCTCGTGATGATGGCCTTCCGCGCGCCGCGCGCGACCGATCCGCGCGCGCCGGCGCTCGCCGCGCTCGCCGTGACGCTGGCGGGGACGTCGGCCGGCAGCGACGGTGCGTCGGGCCGATCCTCCCGTCTGCACCGCGCGATCGTCGAGAAGGGTCTCGCGACCGACGTGGACGTGAGCTTCCGGCTGACGAAGGATCCGCATCTGTTCTGGGTCGACGCGACGCTCCGTCCCGAGACCGCACACCTCGAGGTCGAGAGGATCATGCTGCGAGAGCTCGAGAAGGTCGCGACCGAGGAGATCGGCGACGCCGAGTTCGCGCGCGTGAAGCGGCAGCTCCTCGCGGCGACGGCCTTCGGCACCGACACGATCACCTGGCGCGCGTACCGCTGCGGCGAGATCCTCTCGACCGGCGCGGCCACGTCGATCGCGGAGTGGTACGACAAGCTCGCGGCTGTCACGCGCGAGCAGATCCGCGAAGCCGCGGCCGCCACGTTCACCGAGAGCTCGCGCAACGTCGGCTGGTTCATCCCGGAGGCCGCGGATTGATGCGCGTCGAGCGCCGCCAACTGGACAACGGTCTGCGCATCGCGGTCGCGCCGATCGCCGACCTCCGCTCGACGGCGGTGGTCCTCGCGATCGAGGCGGGCCAGTGGTACGAGCCCGCGGACCGCGCCGGCATCGCGCGCATGTGCGCGCAGACCGTGCTGCGCGGAACGACGAAGCGCGACGCCGCGAAGTGGGCGGAGGCGCTCGATTCGCTCGGTGCCGTCGCGAGGCTGGACGTCGGTTCGACGGCCGCGGCCTTCAGCGCGCAATGCCTGGGCGACGATCTTCCCGCGCTGCTCGGCCTCATGTCCGAGGCGCTCCGCACTCCGGCACTGAAAGAGGACGACGTCGAGTTCGTGCGCGGCCAGACGCTAGCGCACATCGAGCGTGACGAGCGCGACACGCGTGCGGTCGTCGACCGCGTGTGGCGCGAGCTCGTCTACCCGAAGCAGCATCCCTTCCACGCGCCGCCGATCGGCGAGGCGGGCGTGGTGCGGACGGCGACGGCCGACGAGATCCGCGAATACCACATCGACGCGATCCGACCGAGCGGCGCGATCCTCGTCGTTGCCGGGAACGCGACAACGGATCGCGTGGCCGAGGCAGCCTCGCGCGCGTTCGGAGACTGGCGCTCGAGCGGCAACCCGCCCCTGCGCGAAATACCCGAGGTCGCGCTGCCGGCGACGATCCGCCGCACCGAGATCGTCCCCGACAAGACGCAGTCGGACGTGATCATCGGCTGGCCGGGCATGCCGCGCACCGATCCGCGTTTCGTCGCCGCCCGCGTGACCAATATGGTCTATGCCGCGGACACGTTCGCGAGCCGCGCCGGCAACGTCATTCGCGATCAACTCGGGCTCGCGTACTACGTCTTCAGTGGCATGGGCTCGAGCCGCGGCCAGTCACCGTGGATCGTGCGCATGGGCGTGAATCCGGAGAACGTGCAGCGCGCGATCGAGGTCGCGCTCGACGAGCTGCGCAAGGTCACCGAGGGTCAGATCACGGACGACGACCTCTCGCTCGCGAAGGACAAGCTCGTCGGCGAGCTCGACGTCGCGCTCGAGAGCCCGGGAGGCGTCGCGAATATGGTCATGGAGGCCGAGCTCTTCGACCTTGGCGAGGACCATTTCGAGCGCTACCCGCAAGAGCTCCGCGCCGTCACGAAAGAACAGGTCGTCCAGACGGCACGCACGTTCCTGCCGCCGGAGCGTCACGCGGCGGTCGTCGCGGGGCCGCCGCTTCCCGTCGAGCTCGCGGCTTGAGCGAGGGCTTCCCCGACCTTCTTCTCGAACGCATCGGTGTCGCGAAAGAGGTCGAGATCGAGACGCGCTCGCCCCAGGGCAAGGTGCATCAGGTGACGATCTGGGTCGTCGTCCTTGAGGGTGCGCCCTATGTGCGTTCGGTGCGCGGCGCGCGCGGTCGCTGGTATCGCGAGCTCACGGAACAGAAGCAAGGCGCGCTGCATGTCGGTTCGCGTCGCGTCCCCGTGCGGCCGACCGCCGTGCGCCAGCCCGAGACGATCGACGAGGTGAGCGCGGCGTTCTGGCGCAAGTACGCGAAGACGGCGTCGCTCTTCTCGATGCTGCGGCTCGTCACGCTCGATACGACGACGAAGCTCGAACCCGCCTAGCTCAATCTCTCGTCTTCGACGAGAGACCGCTCAGGGCTGGTTGACTCGCTCCTCGCAGATGAACTGCTCGTCGCTCGTTCTCTGTTATCTCGGAAGACCGATCCGTCCGGCACGGCGCTCGACGAGTCCGTCGCGCTCGAGTGCCGCGATGATGCGCGGCACGCGTTCGTCGGCGATCGCGTCCTCCAAGGCGCGCGGTGTCATCGCGTCGCGGTCGGCGAGCAGCGTCACGATCCAGCCGCGGATCCGCCGATCGCTCGTCGCGAACGTCGATTGATGGCGCGCTACGTCGCCGCGCGATCCGCGACCGCGGCAGGCAGGCGCGAGCGGGCACTCGTCGCACCGCGGCGAGCGTGCCCTGCAGAAGAGCGCGCCGATGTCCATGAGTGCGTGATGCCATCGCGCCGCGTCACGCGGCAGCAGCTCACGGTCGATGGCGACGGCCTCGCGCTCAGTCGCGACGCGTCCGAGGAAGACGCGGCCCAGAACGCGGCGCACGTTCGTGTCGGCGAACGCCACGCGCCGCCGGTGCGCGAAGCACGCGACGGCACCGGCGGTGTACGCCCCGATGCCCGGCAGCGCGTCGAGCCCGTCGACGCTCGTCGGCAGTCTGCCGCGGTTCGACCTTGCGGCGCGATGCAAATCGCGGGCGCGGCGGTTGTAGCCGAGGCCGCTCCACGCTCGCAGTACGTCGCCGAGGCTCGCGCGCGCCAGCGCGCGAACGGTGGGGAAGCGCGAGAGGAACGCGCGATAGGCCGGTACGACGCGCGAGACCTGCGTCTGCTGGAGCATGACCTCGGAGACCAGGACGGCGTACGGATCGCGCGTCCGGCGCCACGGCAAATCGCGGCCCTGGCCCGAATACCAGCGGGAGACGCGCCGCCGGACGTCTCTTGCGTGGGCGCGCTCCGTGTACACTTGCTTCCGAAGCATAGGAAGCCCGAAGTGCTGAGGGCCGCGAGGTCTTCAGTGCTTTTCTTTTCAGGGCAGGGCCGGGTGGCGCCCCCCAACGGAGGCCAAATGAACAACCTCGACAAGCCTCAATACGTGTCTGCCGAGGGTCTGAAGAAGCTCCAGGCCGAGCTCGAGGACCTGCGCACGAAGAAGCGCGCCGAGGTCGCCGAGCGGATCCACGCGGCGATGGAGTTCGGCGACTTCACGGAGAACTCCGAGCTCGAGCAGGCCAAGAACGACCAGGCCTTCCTCGAGGGTCGCATCATGACGCTCGAGCAGACCATCAAGAACGCACAGCTCATCGATGAGAAGGCCAGGCACGACCTCGTCGAGGTGGGCAGCCACGTGACCGTTGAGACCGACGGGCGCAAAGAGAAGTACACGATCGTCGGATCAGCCGAGGCGGAACCGGCGAACGGAAAGATCAGCAACGAATCGCCCGTGGGCCGCGCCCTCATGGGTCATCGTCCAGGGGAGACCGTGAAGATGTCCGTGCCCGCGGGCACGATCGAGATGAAGATCGTCTCGGTCAGTTGAGTCACGCGCAGGAGGCGGTTCGCGGCGCGTTCTGGGCGGACGACGAAGCGAGCCTCCTCCCACCGGATCGCAAGCACGTCATCCGCGACTCGAAGACGCCTTCAGGCGAGATCCCGATCTCGTCGCTGCGCGGGCCCATCATCACGGACGCGCTCTACCGCACTTTCAAGAAGCACGGCCTCGACGTGCGCTACGTCTTCACCATCGACGACTACGATCCGATGGACTCGCAGTCGATGCGTCAGAAGTCGGGCATGGCGCAGCACATGGGCAAACCGTTCTTCGCGATCCCGTCGCCGGATCCATCGGCGACGGACTTCGCGCGCTTCCACGCGGAGAAGTTCCTCGCGACCTTCGCCGAGCTGGGCATCCACCCGCAGGAGTTCCACTGGATGCGCGAGCTCTATCAGTCCGGGCAGCTCGACGAGCAGATCGACCTCGTGCTGCGGAACGCCGCGACGATCCGCGAGATCTACGCGAAGGTTGCGAACGTCATCAAGGACGAGTCCTGGCTGCCCGTGGCCGTCATCTGTGAGAACTGCGGGCGGCTGGGCACGACGTACGCGTACGACTATGACGGGAAGACGGTCGCGTACGAGTGCCGCAAGGATCTCGTCGAGTGGGCCGAGGGCTGCGGCTACAAGGGCCGGCGCTCACCCTTCAAAGGTGGCGCGAAGCTGTACTGGAACATCCAATGGTGCGCGATGTGGGACCACTTCCACGTCACGTACGAGGAAGGCGGCAAGGACCTCCTGACGGCGGGCGGCTCGCGCGATCGCGCGAACGAGGTGTATCGCGAAGTGTGGAAGAAAGAGCCGCCGATCGGGCTGGTTCACGAGTTCCTGAACGTGGGCGGCAGGAAGATGTCGACCTCACGCCCCGACGACTGGAAGCAGCTCGGTGCCGCGGCGCACGAGTTCGTGAAGATCTACCCGCCGTACCTCGTCCGCTTCCTCATGCTGCGGACGCACCCAAAGCGCCACATCGATTTCGACCCGACTGGCAACAACCTGCCGAAGCTCTGGGACGAGTACGACCGCTGCGGCGAGGCCTACGAGACCGCGCCCGAGAGCGACACGGCGAAGACGTGGTCGCTGTCGCAGGTCGACGAGGACCATGGCCCACCAGGGTTTCGCATTCGCTTCAGCATCGTCGCGGACTGGCTGCAGATCCCAAGCGTCGAACCCTATCGCGAGGCGGAGGAGCGCAAGGGCGCGCCGCTCACTCCTTCGGAGCGCGAAGAGCTGCGGCGTCGCGTCGACCTCGCGCGCGTCTGGTTGGAACGGTGGGCGCCGGAGGACGCGAAGTTCAGCGTGCGCCCCGAGCTGCCGCGTGATATCCAGCTCTCGGCCGAACAGAAACGCTACCTGAGTCTCCTGATTCCGCTGATCGGAAAGATCACCGATCCTGAAGCGCTGCGCCAAGAGTTGTACGAGACTGCGAAGCGCGTGTGGGACGGCGCCGTGCCGCGTGAGGCCTTCGTGGCGATCTACCTCGCATTCCTCGGAAAGCCGAACGGGCCGATCGCGGTATGGCTTCTCACCACGCTCCCGCCGGACGTGGTGCGCAAGCGACTCGAGGAAGCATCGCGCATGGAAGAGCGCGCTAACGCATGAACGGCAAGCTTCCCGTCGCGATCATCTGGCACATGCATCAGCCGTACTACCGGCATCCGCAAACGTCGGAGTTCGTGCTGCCGTGGGTGCGCCTCCACGCGTCAAAGGATTACCTCCACATGGCGCGGCTGCTCCAGGAGTTCCCCAAGGTGAAGGCGAACTTCACGATGGTGCCAAGCCTCCGCGATCAGCTCGAGGAGTACGCGCGCGGCGCGGACGACGAGGACACCCGCGTCACGATGCGCACCGTGGACGGCGACCTCACGCCGGAGGAGAAGCAGCACATGCTGCGGCGCTTCTTCTCGATCCATCACGGCAACGTCATCCACCGCCACGAGGAGTACCTCCGCCTGCTCCAGCTCGCGACGGCGGCGGGCGATCGCAGCGAGCTGCTCTCGGACGACTACTTCGTCGACCTGGCCGTGTGGTTCAACCTCGCCTGGATCGATCCGGACGACGTGAAGTCGGACGCGCGGCTGCTCGAGATCCGCGAAGCGGGTCGTCAGTTCACGCGTGAGGATGTCCGCTACGTCATCGGCCGGCAGCGGCTCATGGCCTCGGGTGTCCCGCACCTCTATCACCGGCTCGAGCACGACGGGCAGATCGAGCTGCTGACGGTGCCGTACTACCACCCGATCCTGCCGCTCATCATCGACAGCCGCAGCGCGCTGCGCGCCGATCCATCGGCCGAGATGCCCGATCCGCCGTTCGCCTATCCCGACGACGCGGCGTTCCAGCTCGAGGAGGCGATCGCCTCGCACGAGCGTTCGTTCGGGAAGAAGCCGCGCGGCACCTGGCCTTCGGAGGGAGCGGTATCGCCCGAGGCCGCGGCCGCGATCTTCAAGAGCGGGCTGGAGTGGTTCGCCTCGGACGAGGGCGTGCTCGCGAGGTCTGCCGGGATCGAGCTAAAACGTGACGACATCGGCGCGCTGGCGGAGCCCGCGCTCCTCTACCGGCCATACCGCTTCGGCGGCGGCACCGCGATCTTCCGCGACCGCGAGCTCTCCGACCGCATCGGCTTCATGTACGGCGACATGAGTCCCCAGGACGCGGTCGGCGACATGATCTGGAAGCTCGAGCGCGCGCGCGACCGCCTCTCGGACGACGGCGGTCCGTACCTCGCCGCGATCATCCTCGATGGCGAGAACGCGTGGGAGCAGTACCCGAACAACGGCAACGACTTCCTGCGCCATCTCTACGGGACGCTGCAGCAGGACGAGCGGTTCGAGACCGTCCGCGTGTCCGATTTCCTCGATAAGAGTCCGGCGAAGGTCGATCTTCCGAACCTGCACACCGGCTCGTGGATAGACGCGAACCTGCGCGTGTGGATCGGCGAGCCCGCGCATGCCCGCGCGTGGGGCGCACTCGAGCGCACGCGTCGCTTCGCGCAGGATCAATGGGGCTCGCTGCGGTACATGCCGAAGAGCGTGCGGCAGCCGCTCATGGTCGCGGAGGGGTCCGACTGGTTCTGGTGGTACTCGAGCCGCAACTCGAGCCCCGAGGACGGCGTGTTCGACGACCTCTTCCGCGCGAACCTCGAAGTCGTCTGGTGGTACGCGGGTGCGGAGCCGCCCGACGACATTCGTCAGCCGCTCATCGATCCGAACCGGCTCGCCGCGACCGTCGCGCGTGGCGGCGCTATGCTGCCCGGCTCACGTGAGCAGTACGGCTAGCGACGTCGGCAAACACGTCCCGGCGCTCGCGTCTTCGCTCCGCCCGAGCGCACAAGACGAGCTCGCTGTCTGGGGTGGCCCGAGGCTCGTGCGCGGCAAGCGCGTGCTCGATCTCGGCTGTGGCGACGGGGCGCGTTCGACGTCGTCATCAGTAGCTGGACGCTCTGATGCATCGCACTGAGGGGCATGGTCGATGCCCTCCACGAGATCCATCGGGTCCTCGCTCCAGGTGGCCTGCTGGTCGACGCGCGGCCTGACTCGCGCGTACTGGGGCACGCGGAGCACGTGACCGCTGGTGGCCATCGATCGGTCGGCACGATCCGCACCGCGCGTGCCGAGCTCGGGAACGACAGGGCATCGGACCGCGCGATCACGCGCGTGAAGCGCGAGCGGCTCTTCCGCTCGCGGCGCAAGGGACGCTTCTGGCACCGCGTGCCGTTCGACGGCCTCGCGGCGCTGCAGGAGTACCTCCGCGAGCATCTGCGCTTCGAACATCGCGTGCGGTGGACCGCCGGCACCGCAACGCGGCGGCGGTTCAAGGACGATCGCTTCACGATCCGCCGCGCGGTCCGTTACGAGCTACTCGAGCGAGTCTCCGGCCAGACGTAGATCTCCGCGGTACCAACCGACGCAAAGCCGCGCTTCCGGAGGATCGGAGCGGACGTTCGGACGTCCGCGAGGATCGTTGCGTATTGGCAGCCGCGCGCCAGCGCGATGCGAGCGCGATAGTCCACGAGCGTCGAATATGCGCCGCGATTCTGATACGCCGGCAACGTCTCGGCCCCTGACAGGCCGATGGCGCGAAACGGCGTGCTGAACCGCCAGCGTGCCGAGGCGATCGGTCGGCCGTCGAGATAGGCGAGCGCGAAGTGGCGAAGGTGACCCGCACACCCGAGGTACGCCCGGCGTTCGCGCAGCAACCTATCCCGTCGTTCGTCGTCCCAGTCGGGGTGCTGCACGAGCACCGAATCTCGCAGCGTTCGCTCATCGGTGACGTCGACCACATCGATCGCTGGGTTGATCCGAAGCCCGACGATCGGAAGATCCGCGACAAGCATGTCGGTCTGCGCCTCGAGGATGAAACCGCGGGCCCGCAGGCGCGCGCCGAGATCAGACGGCTGGCCATCGTCTGGAACGTGCCACGTGAATGAGGTGTCCCGCGCGGCGAAGTAGCTCAGGACTTCGTCGATGCCCCTGTCCGCGCTCGCTTCCGTCCAGCGGTAATGAAGGACGCCGCTCGCCCAGGGGCTCCGCGTAGCGCTCGGCCGGTGCCACAGGACGAGGTCGTCCCGATGCACGACCTCCGTCGGCTCACATGGATCGGGGCGTGGATCGCGATCGAACAGCCGACGCAGATCGACGTTCACGACGTGAGCGCGCTCGCGGTCTCCCAGAGCACCTCGTACGCCTCGAGGATGCGCGGCCAGGCGAAGCGCTTCGCGGTCATGCGACCGTCCGCGCGCATCGCCGCCGCGAGTCTCCGATCCTCGTTCAGGATCCTGTTCGCGGTCATGAGCTCGCGCGGGTCATCGCTCTGCACCACCACCGCGTTGCCGAACGGCACGGCATAGTCCTCGCCGGTCCGACCGACGTACGCGATCCCACCGCATGACATGACCTCGAGGCCGACGAGGCCGAAGGGCTCCTTCTCCGAATTCGCGAGCACGCCATCGGCCGCCGCGTACAGCGCGCGGAGCGCGCGTTCGGAGACGAAGAAGTCGAGGAACACGACGTCCGACGTCGTTGCGCTCACCGCCGATGCGAGATCGGCGGGCGTTGCGGTCGCGGGCAAGGCCAGACGTTCGATGGTGAGTCCTTGCGCGCGGATGCGTGAGCCGACGACGTCGGCGTAGTCGCTGCGGCTACCGCGCATGATGAATCGCGGGCGCATGCCCGCGTCGCGCATCGCCGCGATCGCGTCGACCGCCCAGAGCCAACGCTTGTCGCGGTCGAAGCGCGCGACCTTCACGAACGTCGGACGCTCGCCGAAGCCGTTACGCAACACCAACTTGTCGCTCGGGCCGACGGGTGCGAGCCAGCGATCGGCGATGCCGTTCGGCAGGATCGCGCACTCGACGTCGACCTTGGCGAGCTCCATGCGCATGTAGCGCGAGATCGTCGTGATCGATGCGACGCGCCGGAGGATCGGGAAGTCGACGCGCCCAAAGCCGTAGGTGTTGTTCGCGTTCCAGAAGATCGGCGCGTGCAAGCCGCGCGACGCGAGGAGGGTCGCCGTGCCGATGGCCGCCGACGCGGTCTGCCAGTCCTCGAAGAGCATCACCGTGCGCTCGCCGCGTCTCGCGTTCGTGCCTGCGACGTCCGCGAGGTGCGGCGGCACCGTGCGCGAGAAGTCGAGGTACTTACCGTCCTCGCCGTCGTACACGTCCTTGGGGTGGTAGGCGCTGATCCACTGCGCCCATCGCTCGAGGATGAGGCGGCCGTCCTCGCGCTCCTCGACGTGCGGCAGGTGTGGATCGCCGACGAAGAGATGGCGCACGCGATGACCGCGTGCGATGAGCGCCGCGGCGAGATCGTTCATCCGCGTCGCGAGTCCGCCGACGAACGAGTAGCGGTCGGGTCCCTCGAACGCGACAAGGACGACGTTCCAAACCACCACTGCCGATAATGGCACGACCGTGTCGGTCCTCCAGCGCATCCGTGAAGATTCCGAGCGCGTGCGCGCCATGCTCAAAGCGCGGCACTTCGACGCGCCGCTCGACCGCCTGCTGGAGCTCGACGCGCAGGTGCGCAAATTTCAGGGCGAGAAGGAACGCCTCCAGGCGGAGCGCAACGCGGCGAGCAAGGGCGGGCCGCCGTCAGACGACGTGAAAGCGCACATGCGCCAGGTCGGCGACCGCATCAAGGAGATCGACGCGTCCTTCGCGCCGCTCGAGAAAGAACGCGACGAGCTCGCCCTGTGGATCCCGAACGAGGTCGCGCCGGATGTCCCGCCGGGGAAGGCCGAGGAAGACAACGTCGTCATGAGGGAGGAC
>VBJD01000221.1 GCA_005887995.1 Chloroflexota bacterium | reverse complement strand
CGATCGACACGCCCGCGGCCCAGACGTCCGGCGCCTGGGACAGGACCATGAGCGTCATGAACCCGCCGTAGCTACCGCCGTACGCGCCGATGCGTCGTCGATCGGCGATCTGCTTGTCGACGAGCCACTCCACTCCCTTCGTCACGTCGACGAGGTCCTTCCCGCCCCAGTCGCCGCGGTTCGCCTCCTGGAACTCGCGTCCGTAGCCGGTCGATCCGCGGATATTCGGAGCGAGCACGACGTAGCCGTTGTTCGCGAACCACTGCGACGCGCGATCCCACCAGCGCAGGTGCTGCGCGGTCGGGCCACCGTGGATATGGACGATCGCGGGCGGTAAGACCCCCTCGCGGATGGCCTCGGCGTGTGGCACATAGAGGAGCGCGGGGATCTTCCGTCCGTCGGCGCCCGGATACCAGACGTGGGTCGGCTCGACGAGGACGTCGGGGTCGATCGATGCGGGCAGCGATCGTGTGAGCCGCTTCGGACCGACGAAACGCTCGCGGCGCACGTAGACATCCCATGGATCGCGCGCGCCGGTGTAGATGAACGCGACCAGATTGCTGTCCGGCCCGACTCGGGCCGACGCGTGCACGCCGGGCTTGTCGGCGATCGGATCCGTCGCGTGCGAGACCGTGAACACGCGACGGACGGAGACCTCGGACTCCTCGTTGTGCAGGTAGAAGACGCCGCGCAGGTCGCGCGACCATGAAGGCTCGCTCTCGTCGTGGATGTTCTGCGTGAGGAACCCCGTCTCGCCGATGCCGTCACCCTCGAGGGGCGCGAGCGCGATCTCAGTGCGTCCGCGGACGTTCGTCGTGAACGCGATGCGCGTGCCATCCGGCGAGAAGGTGCCGTCGCGCGACTCGCCGTCCTTGCCGCCGCGCGTGTCGAGTCGGGTCGCCGTGCCGCCCGCAGCCGGGATGACGTAGAGGTCTGAGTTGCTGCGCACCGATTCGCGGCGCGAGGTGAAGACGATGCGCGTGCCGTCCGGCGACCAGCGTGGCTGCGCGTCGTCGTGCGCACCATCGGTGAGCGCGCGCTTCGTGCCCGCCGCGACGTCGATGACGTGCACGCCGAACTTCTTGCCCCCGGCATTCGCGACGTACGCGATGAGACGACCATCCGGCGACCAGGCGATGTCGCGGTGCGAGACGTCGGGCTCGTTGGTCAGGTTGCGCTCGCGCTCGCCGGCGCGGTCGACGAGCCAGATGTCCCAGCGCTCGTTGCCGCCCGTGTCGCGGAGGAACGCGACCTGTTGAGCGTCGGGTGACCAGCGCGGCGAGACGCTGCGCTCATTGCCGACGGTGAGCTGATAGAGCGTGTCTTTCTCGACCGGCGCGGAATAGATGTCGAAGATGCCTATCTTGTTCCACGCGAACGCGACCTCCCCGCCGTCCGGCGAGAGGTCGATGCCGCCGAACGCCCAGTCGACGTAGGGCGCGCCCACCAGATCCTCGATCGGAAGGCGGCGGAACTTCTCTCCGAGCGGTCGCGGTTTGAATCCAACCTCGTGCGGCACGATGTCGCTCGGTGCGTTCGCGAGCGTCGTCGCGGGCTGTTCGGTGCCGGGCGCGTCCCAGTCCTCCGCGAACGGTCGCGGTCGCTTCGTCTGCTTCGGTGGTGCAGGCGCCGCTCCGCCATCTCCGGCGACCGCGGCCGCGGGCACGGCACGCACTGGACGCTTCGCGCGCTCGATGCGACTCTGCGTTTCGCTCGCGACGACGAGCGTCGCGGGGCCCATCGCCGCCTCGCGCGCCGCGGTCTCCTCCTTCGGGACGATCGGGTCGTGATTCGTCATGAGGTTGTCGAGGCGCCCCTTGTATGCGCGGTCCCACGGCGGCGGCACGAGGATGGAGAACTGCTTGTTCGGCTTCGGCAGCTCGCGCTGCAGCTGTAGCAGGTTGTCCTTGCCGGCGTTCCACATCGGAGCGCGTCGCGCGGAGAGCACCGCGGAGAACTCGAGCTTCGACAGTTCGCGTGCCGCATCCGACGCGAGGTCGAGGTCGCCGCACACGAGCACACCGCCGGCCTTGCGCAACAGCACGACGGTCGCGCCCTCGCGCTTGCCGCGCACGCGGATGGTGCGCACATCGGGCCGGACGAGCTCGTCGTCGGAGAGCAGGACGTCGGCGCCGCCGGCGATGTTCGCCGCGTCGTCGGCATGCGCCGCGATACGGACGCCGAGCGCCTCGCGATAGCGCTGCGCCTCGCGCGCCCGCGCTGGATTCGTCGCGATGAGCAGCGCGGCGCTGCCCGTCCCCTGGATGAGACGGAGCGGACGCGGTCCGAACTCGGGGATGTCGACGAGAACGTTGCCGCGCGTGCTGTCGAACACGATGTACTGGCGCTCGTTCTCGAGCGAGTCGTACAGCTCGAAGATCCAGGAACGAAGCTGCTGAATGTCCATGCTCAGTCTCTCGGCTTCGCCGAGGAGAGCCGCTCAGGACTGGTGGACTCGCTCCTCGCGGCAGAGCCGCTCGTCGCTCGATTCTCCATCTAGAGGCGCTCGGTATCGTACCGGCCGCGCTCGCTCATCGCGCGAGGTCGGGAAGGACGAGGAGATCGTCGACGCGGACCGCCGCGCGCTTCGCCTCGAGCTGCGCGATCGTGCGCGCGCTGCGCTCGTCATCCCAGTCGAAGAGCCGCTGCACCTGCT
>VBJD01000220.1 GCA_005887995.1 Chloroflexota bacterium | reverse complement strand
TCGCGCTCGTCGCGATCGGTGTCCCCGCGGGTTTTCGCGCGGCATTCGGCAGGCCCCGCTCGCTCGGCCGCGCGTGGCTTCTGGCGTTCGCCGCGGTCGCGATCGCCCAGGCCGCCGGCGAGCTGACCGGATCGCGGCTCGGCATGCTCGGTGACGCGCAGGTGCTTTTCGCGGCACTCGGCGCCTCGCTGGCTGCCATCGGACTCGGGCTCGCGGAAGCTGGCGCGAAGCGCTAACGTCGGACCTTCGCGACGTCCGAAAGGAGGAGCACCAGCCATGGGTTTCTTGATCGGTCTGCTCACCGGCGCGGTCATCGCGCTGCTATACGCACCGAAGCCCGGAGACCTCACACGAGACGAGCTCCGGGCACGAAGCGAGGAGCTCCGGCGGCGCGCGGACGAGCTGCAAAAGATCGCGCAGGACCTCTCTGCGCAGGCACAGGTCAAGGGGCGCGAGCTCGCCGGCGAGGCGAAGCGCCAGTGGGAACGCGTCAACAAGGGGGCGAACGAAGGCCCGGAGACGCGCGCCTAGTTCGTTAGACTTTCCTTCATACGGCAGGGGAACGCGGGGAGTGACCGTATGGTCGCCCCGCGTTTTTTTGTAGGCGTGCCGAAGCGAAGTCGCCGGAGACTTGGGTCAGGAGGCCCGACGTCGACAGTTCAGAGATAAGGGAGCGCTTTTTCAAGTTCTTCGAGGCGAAGAACCACGTGCGGCTGCCCAGTGCGCCGCTCGTGTTGAAGGATGACCCGAGCGTCCTCTTCACCACCGCGGGGATGCAGCCCCTCGTGCCGTACTTCCTCGGCCGCAAGCAGCCGCCGGCGAAACGGATGGTCACGATCCAGAAGGTGTTCCGCGCCACCGACATCGACGAGGTCGGCAGGGACGGCTACCACCAGACCTTCTTCGAGATGCTCGGCAACTTCGCGATCGGCGATTACTGGAAGAAGGAAGCGATCGAGTGGGGCTGGGAGCTCCTCACGACGGAGTTCGGTCTCGACCCGAACACGCTCGTCGCGACGGTGCACAAGGACGATGACGAGGCCTACGACATCTGGGTCAAGGAGCTGAAGCTCCTTCCAGCCGAGAAGGTCTTCAAGCTGGGCGACGAGTTCAACACCTGGTCCCTCGGACCCACCGGCCTCTACGGACCCGACAGCGAGGTGTTCATCGATAAGGGCCCGCAACCCGGCGTGCCGCCGCACGAGTGCGACCCGAGCGAGAACTGCGGGCGCTACATCGAGATCTGGAACTACGTGTTCCAGCAGTACGAGCGCAAGCCCGACGGGACGCTCGTCCCGCTGCCGAAGAAGAACATCGACACTGGCGTGGGACTCGAGCGCCTCGCGCAGGTGCTCCAGGGCGTCCCCGGCGACACCTATCGCACCGACCTGTTCCAACCCCTGGTGAAGAAGATCGAGCAGCTCTCGGGCAGGACGTACGGCGCGGCGAAGGACACCGACCTCTCGATCCGCATCGTCGCGGAGCACAGCCGCGCGGCGACGTTCTTCATCGCCGACGGCATCGCGCCATCCAACGAGTGGCGCGGTTACGTGCTGCGCCGGCTCATCCGCCGTGCTGCGCTGCACGGTCGCAAGCTGGGGATGAAGTCGGGCTTCATGCCGGTGCTCGGCGCCGAGGTCGTGAAGACGATGCAGAAGCATCACCACGAGCTGACCTCCGCGCGCGACCGCATCGCCGAGGTCCTCGTGAACGAGGAGACGAAGTTCGAGAAGACACTGGCGAACGGACTCGCGATGCTCAACGAGGCGATCGATCGCGCGAAGGCGCAGGGTCAGACGTTCATCGACGGCGACACAACGTTCCGGCTCTACGACACGTACGGGTTCCCCATCGAGATGACCGAGGAGATCGCGTCGGGGTCGGGCATGACCGTCGACGAGGACCGCTTCCGCGATCAGCTCGAGGCGCAGCGCAGCCGCAGCCGCGCGTCGGCAAAGTTCTCCCAGGACGCGAGGAAGTTCGGTCAGTTCTACGCGATGCTCAAAGAGACGGAAAGGATCAAGAGCGAGTTCCGCGGCTACGAGGAGCTCGAGACGGACGCGACCATCGTCTCGCTCGTCTTCAACGGCGAGCGCGTCGATCAGGCATACGAGGGCAGCGATGTCGAGCTCGTCCTCGACCGCACTCCTTTCTATCCGGAAGGCGGCGGTCAGGTCGGCGATCGCGGCACGATCACGACCGACGAAGGGCGCGCGCTCGTGGCGGACACGCAGACCGCTGCGCCCGGTGTCATCGTGATGAGCGCGAAGGTCGACGACGGCGTGCTGCGCCTGCGCGGGCGGGCGAAGGCGGCGGTGGACCCCGAGCTGCGTCGCGACACGATGCGCAACCACACCGCGACCCACCTGCTGCACGCGACGCTGCGCCGCCTGTTCGGCGAGGACGTGCACCAAGCGGGCTCGCTCGTGCACGCACCGAACCTGCGCTTCGACTTCACATTCGGCCGCGCGCTGACGACAGAGGAGTTGCAGCGGGTCGAGGACGAGGTCAACCGGCAGATCCTCGCGAACGCTGACGTCCATGCGGTCTCCATGCCGCT
>VBJD01000070.1 GCA_005887995.1 Chloroflexota bacterium | reverse complement strand
TCGAGCGGGGCGCGCGCGCCCTCGGACTGAAGGCGCACACGATCGCGCGCAACGTCAAAGGCTGCGGCGACTGCGGCCCGTGCACGCTCGGCTGTCGGCGCGGCGCGAAGCAGTCGACGCTGCGCACGTATCTCGCGGACGCGCATGCATCGGGCGCGCAGATCTACGCGCCCGCCGATGTGCGATCCATCGACGTGGCCGGCGGCCGCGTCGTGGGCGTCACCGCGCGCGTCGTCGGCGGGGACGTTCGCGTCCGAGCGCCGATCGTCGCGCTCGCGGGAGGCGCGATCCACTCGCCGGCTGTGTTGCTGCGCTCGCGCATCGCGACGGCGCAGGCGGGGCGCAACTTCCATCTGCATCCGGTCGCGATCACCTGCGGTCGCTATGACGAGGACCTCGGCGGCATCTGGTCGGGCGTGCCGCAGTCCGTGCTCGTCGACGAGTTCTCGGATCGCGGGGACGGCTACGGCTTCCGGCTGGAAGTGCCGCAGGGCTATCCCGGCATCCTCGCGGCGTCGTTCCCGTGGTGGGGAGCCGATTCGCATCGGCAACGTGCGCGCGACGCGCGGCACATCGCGCCATTCATCGGGATCGTGCGCGATCGTACGGCGGGGCGGGTGAGCATCGACCGCGGCGGCGAGCCGCTCGTGTGGTACGCGAATGGTCCTGCCGAGCGCGCGCTGCTCACTCGCGCGATGGTCGAGGCGGCGCGCATCCACGCGGCGGCGGGAGCGCGCGAGATCTTCACGTTGCACACGCCACCGCTCACATCGAGTGCGAGCGAACTCACGGAGCTCATAGCCGAGATCGACCGCCGGGGCGTGCGCTCCAACAGCATCACGCTCTTTTCCGCTCATCAGATGTCGAGCTGCCGCATCGGGACCGCACCCGCGCGATCGGTCGCCGATCCCGACGGCCAGGTGTGGGGCGTGCGCGGTCTCTTCGTGACGGATGCGAGCGCGTTCCCGAGCGCTGCGGGGGTGAACCCCATGCTCACCGTGATGGCGCTCGCACGGCGGACCGCACAGCGCATCGCCGCCGCGAAGTAGTTGCTCTGAGTCGGCGTCGTTGAGCGGGCGGTCGAATTACGCTCGCGCACGGAGGAGGTACCAATGTCGGATCCGGTGGCGTACGTCAGCACGTGGCGGATCAAGGAGGGCAAATTCGAGGACTACAAACGCTTCTATGCCGAGCTCGTGAAAGTCGTCGACGAGAATGAGCCGCGCCTGAGCGCGTTTCTCACGTTCGCGAATGAAGACTTGACCGAGATCACGAACGTCCACGTCTTTCCCGACAGCGGAACGCTGGACCGCCACATGGACGTCCTGGGCGCGAAGATGCGGCTGCTGCCCGGCGATGTGACCGCGGTGATGCGTTATCTCGAGCCGGTCCGCGTCGAAGTCTTCGGCACACCCGGAGGTAAGGCCGCGGAGATGGACAAAGGCCTCGTCGACTCGGGCGTGCCGTTCACCGCTAAGACGCGATTCATCGGCGGGTTCACGCGGCAGCCTGGATGAGCGACAAGGGCGCGCAGCCCGACGCCTAGACTCGATCTATCCCAGGAGGTCCGAGATGCAGCTAGAAACCGGCGCGCCCGCCCCGCGCTTCGAACTGCCTGACGAGAACGGCAAGAACGTGTCGAGCGATTCGCTGAAGGGAAAGACGTACTTCCTCTACTTCTATCCGAAGGACGACACGCCCGGATGCACGACCGAGGCGTGTCAACTGAATGACAACCTCACGCAGTTCAAGGCGCTGGGCGTGCCGGTCATCGGCGTGTCACAGGATGACGCCGCGTCGCACCAGGCGTTCCAGAAGAAGTACGGGCTGAACTTCAGCCTCCTGACCGACACCGATCGCAAGGTGCATAACGCGTACGGCGCGTGGGGCGAGCGGCCCGGGCGCGGCGAGGGCGTGATCCGCTCGTCCTTCCTCATCGACCCGCAGGGCAAGGTCAAGAAGTCGTGGTACTTCGTGAAGCCGGACGGCCACGCGCTCGAGGTGCTGCAGGCACTGCAGGGCTAAAAACCGAACCCGACGACCTGTGCAGCCGGTACGCTGTGACACAGGTGAAGACGTACCGACCGCAGACGACGAACGAGTCCGTCCTACGCCGCGGCGACTTCATCGCGCCCGTGCTCCACGAGATCCGCAAGGTGATCGTCGGGCAGGACTACCTCGTGAATCGCTTGCTGCTCGGGCTCCTCTGCAACGGCCACCTGCTGATCGAAGGCGTCCCCGGCCTCGCGAAGACGCTCGCGGTGAAGACGCTCTCTGACACGATCGAGGCGAGCTTCAAGCGCGTGCAGTTCACGCCTGACCTGCTGCCCGCGGACCTGAATGGGACGATGATCTACAACCCTGCGGACCAGACGTTCCGTCCGCGGCTCGGCCCGATCTTCACGGACATCCTCCTCGCGGACGAGGTGAACCGCGCGCCGCCCAAGGTGCAGAGCGCGCTCCTCGAAGCGATGCAGGAGCGACAGGTCTCCATCGGTGGAACGACCCATCCGCTCGGTGAGTTGTTCATGGTCCTCGCGACGCAGAACCCCATCGAGCACGAGGGCACGTACCGCTTGCCCGAGGCGCAGGTCGACCGCTTCATGATGAAGGTCGTCATCGGGTACCCGTCGCAGCAGGAAGAGCGGGAGATCATGGATCGCCAGACGTCGGGCGTCATCCCGGACGTCCGCCGCGTCGCCACGCCGAAAGCCGTCCTCGACGCGCGCGCCGCCGTCCGGCAGGTCCACATGGAGGATTCGCTGAAGGACTACGTCGTGCGCATCGTCTTCGCGACGCGCGAGCCAGGGCAGTTCGGTCTCGACGAGCTGAAACCGCTCATCTCGTTCGGCGTGTCGCCGCGCGCATCGATCTTCATCTCGCTCGCGGCGCGCGCGAACGCGTTCCTCGAGGGACGCGACTACGTGCTGCCGGACGACGTGAAGGCCGTCGCCGTCGATGTCATGCGGCACCGTCTCATCGTCACATATCAGGCCGAGGCGGACGAGGTCACGCCCGAGGTGATCATCGCGCAGGTGCTCGACAAGGTCGCGCTGCCCTAGCCATGTCTCTCGCCCGGGCTGTCGATCGCGCCGACCGCGAGCCGACCCTCCCGTCGAGCGTCGTGCGCCGGATCCGTCAGGTCGAGATCAAGGCACGCATCCTCGCCGACGAAGCGCTGCTCGGCACGTACCGCAGCGTCTTCCGCGGCTCCGGCCTCGAGTTCGAGGAGGTCCGCGAGTACGAGCCCGGTGACGACATCCGCAGCATCGACTGGAACGTCACCGCTCGCATGGGCACGCCGTACATCAAGAAGTTCCGCGAGGACCGCGAGTTGAACATCTTCCTTGCGGTCGACAGCTCGGCCTCGTCGTGGTTCGGCAGCGTCGCGCAGAGCAAGCGCGAGCTCGGTGCCGAGGTCGCCGCGCTCCTCACGCTTACGGCGCTGAAGAACAACGACCGCGTCGGGCTGCTGCGTTTCGCGAAAGGCATGCAGGAGTGGCTGCCCTCGCGCCGCGGGCGCGAGCACCTGCTCCGGGTCATCCGCGAGCTTCTCTTCGCCGAGCCGCGCCGCGACCGCACCGAGCTGTCGGCGGCCGCGCGGTTCCTTACCAACGTGACGAAGAAGCGGAGCATTGTGTTCCTCATCTCCGACTTCATCGACGTGGACATCGACGAATCGGTACGAATGCTCGGACGCAAGCACGACGTCATCGCGCTCGCACTCACCGATCCGCGCGAGCTCGAGCTTCCCGACGTAGGTGTCGTCGCGCTCGAGGACGCCGAGACCGGAGCGACGGCGTTCCTCGACACCTCGAAAAGGCGCCTCCGTGCCGAGTACGCCGAGCGTGCGATGCAACGCCGGATCGAGCGGAGACGCGCCCTCGGACGCATGAAGATCGACACCCTCGAGCTCTTCACCGATCGGCCGTTCGTGCCCCCGCTCATGGCGTTCTTCAACGCGAGGACAAAGCGCGCATGAGACATTTGCTCGCCGTCGCCGCACTGCTCGTGGCGCTCGCGCGGCCCGCCGCCGCGGCCGACCCGGTGAACGCCGCGGTGCAGGTCGATCGCACGTCGATCAACGTCGGCGACCGCATCGCCCTCGCGGTCATCGTGACGGCCGACCCGGGCTACATCGTCAACGATCCGACGATCGCTCGCGAGATCGGATCGTTCGAAGTCGTCCAGACCCAGGACGTGAAGAAGACGGTGCAGGGCTCGCAGGTGCGCTACACGTACCGCTACCAGATCACCGCATGGACGCTCGGCGATCTCGTCCTCCCGTCGATCGCCGTGCCCTACGTCGGCCCCAACGGCTCGACCGGCACGGCGCAGACGGAGGAGGTCGCGATCAAGGTCACCTCGGTCGTGCGAGCCGGCGAGGACGCCTCGGACATCAAGCCGCTCAAACCGCAGCTCGATCTCGTCGAACCGCCGTGGACGCTCATCTCGCGCATCGCGGTCGGCGTCGCCGCGGCCATCGTCGTGACGCTCGTCGTCGCGTTGGTCCTCTGGCTGCTCCTGCGCCGGCGCGGCGCGCTCTTCGTCGAGGAGCGCCTCACGCCGGTGCAGCGCGCGCTGCGCGAGCTCGCTGCGCTCGCCGAGCAGAAGCTGCCGGAGCAGGGACGCACGTCCGAGCACTACGAGCGGCTCTGCGCGAGCCTCCGGCGCTACGCGGTCGAGCGCTTCGGCGTGCAGCCGGGGCGCACGAGCCGCGAGATCCGCGAGGCGCTCGAGCGCGCAGGCCTCGAGCGCACGCAAGCCGGTGCGATCTACGAGATCCTCCGCGAGGGCGACGAGGTGCGCTTCCGTCACTCGACCCCGTATCCCGCGCACGCGCAGAACGCGGTACGCGCCGCGCTCGAGATCGTGCGACGCGCGGCGAGCGCCGAAGAGTACGAGACGGCGGCGCTGCAACCGCAATGAGCATCCGCATCTTCGGCAACGACGTGAACTTCGACGCGCCCTGGGCCTTCGCGCTGCTCGCGCTCGTCGCGCTCGCGTTGGTCTTCGAGCTTCGGCGTGAGCGCACCCGTCCCGCGTCACTGCTCTTCTCGTCGCTCGGTCTCCTGCCCGCGGCGCGCGGCAGCTGGCGCACGCGCGCGCGATGGGCCCTCGTGCCGATCCGGCTCGTCGGCGCGATCTGCCTCGTCACTGCGCTCGCGTCACCGCAGGTGGTGCAGGCATCGTTCGACGTTCCGGCTGAGGGCATCGACATCGTCATCGCGCTCGATACCTCGTCCTCGATGTCGAGCTCCGACTTCGGTGGCCAGCAGCGCATCGTCGCAGCGAAGCGCGCGATCAACGACTTCCTCGGGACCCTCAAGAACGACCGCGCCGGCGTCGTCACTTTCGCCGGGGAGGCGATGGTCCTGAGTCCTCTCACGCTCGATTACGCGGCGGCGCAGCGACTCGTGCAGCCGCTCGAGCCGGGCAAGGTCCTGAAGGACGGGACCGCGATCGGGATCGGGCTCGCGACCGCGCTGAACGTCCTTCGTTCGTCCACCGCGCGGTCGAAGGTCGTCGTGCTCGCCACCGACGGCGACGAGAACATCTTCGACCTACGAGCAATGGACGCGGCGCAGCTCGCGAAGACGCTCGGCATTCGCGTGTACACGATCGGCGTGGCACCGACGGGGCGCGGCTCGGGTGAGGTCAACGAGCAGTTGCTGAAGGACATGGCGACGCTCGCCGGCGGGACGTACAACCGCGCATCCGACGAGAACGGGCTGCGCAACATCTATCGGGAGATCGAGGCACTCGAGAAGGCGCGCGTTGGCAGCCGCGGCTTCATCGAGACGAACGACGCGTCGCTGCCATTCGTCGTCGCGGGCACCGCGCTCCTGGTGCTCGAGATCCTCCTCGCCGCGACGCTTTTCCGGAGGATCCCGTGAACCTCTCTTCGCTCGGGTTCACTCGGCCGGAGCTGGTCGGCCTCGTGCTGCTCGTCCCGGTGCTGCTCGTCCTCATGCTCCTCGCCGATGTGGCAAGGCGCCGCGCGTCGCGCGCCTTCGGCGGAAACGCGGCGCTCTCCGCGCGAAGCTCGACGCGGATCTGGATCCGCAGCGGTCTGCTGCTCCTGGGGCTCGCGTCGCTCGTGATCGCGCTCGCCGGCCCCTATGTCGATCTCCGTCAGCGCGGCGCGCGGCGCCTTGGCGTGGACATCGTGCTCGCGGTCGATGTCTCGCAGTCCATGGCGACGCAGGACGTCGCGCCCGACCGCCTGCGCGCCGCGCGCCACGTGGCCCAGGAGATCGGCATACGGATGGTCGGTAGCCGCATATCACTGGTCCTCTTCAAGGGCGCGGGGACGCTGCGCTATCCGGCGACGACCGATCCGAAGATCCTCGGTGAGGTCCTCGACAACTCCGGCAAGGGGGCGCCGAAGGTGGAGGGCAGCAGCCTCGCGGCCGCATTCGAGCAATCGCTGGCCGCATTCCCGACCGACGCTGATCCACGGCGCGGCCGCGCCATCGTCATCGTGTCCGATGGCGAGATCACGCTCGGCACCGTGCCCGACACGGCGCAGCTGCTCAACATGAGGATCGGGTTCTACACGATCGGCGTCGGCACGCCGAGTGGCGGCCAGGTCCCGACGTACAGCGACAAGGACGGGAGCTTCACCGGCTACCTTCGCGGCCCCGACGGCCGCGCGGTCATCAGCAAGCTCGACGAGGCAAACCTTCAGCAGCTCGCGACCGCAGCCGGCGGCCGCTACTGGCGGTTCGCCGGCGACGACAGCGTGATCGGTCAGCTCGGGAGCGAGCTGCACGGGCTCGAGGCCGTCGAGCCGATCGAGAACGCCGGCTCGGTCCCGGATGAGAAGAGCCAGATCTTCATCGCGCTCGCGGTCGGAGCGATCCTCATCGAGCGCCTCCTCTCCGATCGCCGGCGCATGCCGGCGCCGAAGGTCGCGCGCGTGTCACGTCCGCGGCGTGGAAGGCGCATCCTCGGTATCGCGTTCGGATCCGCCCTGCTCTGGGCGGCCGCCTGCGGCGGCGCCGTGCCGTCGGCGGCGCAAGCGAACGGGATGTTCTCGCGCGGCGACTATCAGGCCGCGCTCGCGGCGTACCGTGACCTGCAGAAGAGTGCGCCCGACGCGCCCGAGCTCTCCATCAATGCGGGTAACTCCCTTCACATGCTCGGCGACTACTCGCGAGCGCTGCCCGACTACGCGAAGGCGATCGACGCGACCGATTTCCACCTGCGCGCGATCGCGCAGTACGACCGCGGCAACACGCTCTTCCGCCTGGGACGTCTCGAGGATGCGCGCGACGCCTATCGCGAAACGTTGCGGCTCGATCCGAGCGACCGCGACGCGAAGTTCAACCTCGAGCTCGTCCAGACGCTCCTCGATGGCCGTCGGCCTTCACAGCTGCGCGGCCAGCCGACGAACGCTCCGGGCGAGAGCAACTCGCCCGGCGGCACGGGAGCGACCGGTGCTACGGGCGCGAATGCGAGCGCGTCGCCCGACGCGGGCCAGCCGCCAGGGACGCCGACGGGCGAGCAAGGTGATCCAACGAGTGATCGGACGAATCCGGGTCAGACGCCACCCGACCTGAAGTCCGCGCTCTCGAGCTTCCGCAACGGACTGACCCTCGACGACGCGCTGCGGGTGCTCGACGCGCTCCAAGGTCAGCAGCGCGGTGTGGCGCAATTGATCGAAGGTCCGCGTCCCGCCGACCGCCAGAACCCCGGGTACTAGAGCTCTATCGCTCTGCCGACGCCGCGCTCTTTCGCGAGTCGAAGGACGAGGGCGGTCGCGGCGGCGTCTTCGACCGCGACGCCGACCGATTTGTAGAGCGTGATCTGTCGGTCGTTGGCGCGGCCGGGACGCTGCTTCGTCACGAGCTCGCCGAGCTCGGCGTGGATGTGATCCTTCGTGATCTTTCCGTCGCGGATCGGCCAGTTGACGTCGTTCGATCCGCTCGGCGGCGCGGCCAGTACCGCGGCGCGCGACTCGACGACGACGAGCGCGTCGACGACCGTGGACTCATCGACTTCGCGACCGGCGGTGTTGTAGCCGACGGAGGTCACGTGCGCGCCATCCTTGAGCCACTCGCGGCGGATCACGGGCTCCGGACTGTGAGTGCACGCGCACACGACATCGCCGCGGGAGACGCCGAGCTGGACAGTGTCGTGCCAGCCGACGCGCCGTCCGAACTCGCGTCCGAACTCTCGGGCGAGCGCCTCGGCTTTGCTCGGGTCGCGGGCCACGATCGAGATCTCTTCGAACGGACGAACGCGGGCGACGGCGCGCAGATGTGCGCGCGCCTGCACGCCGGTCCCGATGACCACAAGGGACTTCGCGTCCTTCCGCGCGAGAAGGTCGGTCGCGAGCGCCGAGCCCGCGGCGGTGCGTGCCGCGGTGATCGCCTCGCCGTCGAGGAGCGCAGCCGGCGATCCGGTCGCGGGGTCGAACGCGACGATGACCGCCTGATGGGTCGGGCGGTCGGTGTTGCGCGGGAAGAGCGAGACGAGCTTCGTCGTGAGCGCGGCCGCGGTCGGAAGATACGCGGGCATCGCGGCGAGGAGACCCTCGCGCTCGGGGACGAGCGCGGCGATGCGCGTCGGCATGGAGACCTTGCCAGCCGAAAGGTCCGCGAACGCCTTCGCGAGCTCTGCGCGGAGCAGATCGGTGTCGAGGAGCGACTCCACCTCGGCCCGTGTCAGTACGAGCACGCCGCCATGGTGTCAGAGCGCCTGCTCGGCGGCTAACCTTAGGCGTCTTGAGGAAGTGCGTATGGCCCGCGTCCTGATCGTCGAGGATGACCCGGCGAGCATGGACCTCGCGCTCCGCATCGTCCGGCTCGAAAAGCACGAGCCGATCACCACGGCTGACGGCGAGACCGCCCTGGCGGTTGCGCGGGCGGTGAGGCCCGACCTGATCCTCCTCGACCTGCACATCCCGAGGCTCGACGGCTGGGGTTTCGTCGCGAAATTCCGCCAAGACGAAGCGGCCAAGCGCGTTCCGGTCATTGCGGTATCGGCCTCGGCGACACCCCCGGAGCGCGATCGGGCGCTGCGCACCGGTTGCGACGACTTCCTCGCGAAGCCGTACTACCCCGAGCAGCTGCGGGCGATCCTCGAAAAGCACCTGCCCCGTAAGCCAGCCCTCGCGGAGCGCAGATAGCCGCTCGGACGGGGGATAGCCGGACTGACCGGCGGCGGTCAGCATTCCCAAAAATGAGCGGCCGATCGTTGCGCGGTCTCATCCTGGGGCTGGTGGCCGTGTTGGTCATCGGTGTCATCGACCTGTTCACCGGACCGGACTTCGGCTTCGCCTTCTTTTACTTCCTCCCGATCATCCCGATCGCGTGGATCGTCGGCCGCTGGGAGGGCATGGTGGTCGCGACTGCGTCGGCAGCGATGTGGTTCCTGGCCGACGCGTCACTGAAACCCGAACCGCAGCTTGCGCCCGTCGCGTGGAACGCGACGAGCCGTCTCGCGATCTTCCTCGGCGGCGTGTATCTCATCGACCGCGTCCGGCAGGATCGCGCGAGGATGGCGGCCGTCGACGCGCAACGCGACGACTTCCTGCGGATCCTCGAGCACGAGCTGCCCGTCCCCGCGCGCGACATGGTCGACGCGCTCAACGCGGCGCAGGCGAAGGGCAATCTCGAGCCGGCCGACATCGAAGCATTGCGGCATCGCGCCGAGGCGCTCGCCTTCCTCGCGAACGACTTCGTTGCCCTCGGCCAGGCGCAGGCCCAGCGCCTCGAGCTGCGCACCGCGCCCGTCGACATCGCGCAGCTGGTGACCGAGGTCTCGCGCCAGCGCCCAGACCGCGGATCGGTCCTCGTGACCGTCCCCGGCGACGGCCTCATCGTGCTCGGCGATCCCGATCGCATCCGTCAGGCGTTGGTGAGCGCGGTCAACGAGGTCGTCGCGGATGCCGGAGCGCTCGACTATGTGTCGATCAACGTGAAGGCGCGCGCGAGCGACGCCATCGTGACGATCTCCGCGGCCATGCCCATGACGCCGCGGCGTGCCTTGAACGCGAAAGACCTTCGCGTCTCGCTCCACCTCTCGCGACTCCTCGTCGAGGCGATGGGCGGGACTTTCGCGGTCGAGCGCGCTGCCCTCCGCAAAGGTGCGCGCGTCACACTGTCGCTCCCGACGCGCAGCGTCGCGGCGCCGAGGAGCGAGCTTGAGCTGGCGGAGGCGCGCCGAGCTCGCTAAGACGGCCGACTCGCGCTTGTGTCGTAACCTCAAAAGCGTCGTAATCTCAAAAGCGTCGTAACCTCAAGAAGCCATGTGCAGAAGCATCCGTACGCTCCGCTCCCCAATGCCCGCGACCGACGAGGAGATTCGGGCGGCCGCGCTCCAATTCGTGCGCAAGGTGTCCGGCTTCCGGTCGCCCGCGCCGAGGAACGCCGAGGCCTTCGACGCCGCTGTCGCCGAGGTCGCCGCGACCACCGACCGGCTGCTGCAACGGCTTCCACCGTCCAAAGCACGCTCAGATCGGCCTCAACCGGGGCCCCGGCGTCATCAAAATGGTGTAGGCCGCACTACTCCCCGTTAGGGGGATGTAGGGCTCCTACCGTTTAGGGAGACTGACCCTCATTCTTCCGGGCATCGATTTGCCGTATGGAGGCGAAGGGTGACAAACGTGGTCAGAACGTTCGTTTTGGGAACGCTCGTCGTCGCGCTGCTGGCCAGCTGCGGCGGCGCCGGTCCCATCCAGGTCAAGCCCACCGAGGACCCGATCGCGGGTACCTACGTGATCAAGGGCGGCGGTGGCGCGATCGACAGCGTTCGCGCGCTCACGAGCGCCTTCTCCAAGATCCATACGACAGTCATCTGGCAAGGTTTCGACGACGTCGGCTCGGACGCGGGCGTGAAGCTGGCGGTCGAGAACACCATCGATATCGGGTACATCAGCCGCGATCTCAAGGCGCCTGAGAAGGGCACGGTCGAGACGATCTCGATCGGCACATCGGGGACGGGCGTCGGTGTGAACGCGACGAACACCGTGAAGGCGCTCAGCAAGGATCAGGTCGCGAAGATCTTCACCGGCCAGATCACTGACTGGAAGGACGTCGGCGGCGCGGCGGGCAAGATCCGCGTCCTGCTGCGCGAGCCGGAGTCCTCGACACGGTCGGCATTCGAGTCGTACTTCTTCGGCTCGACGAAGCCCACGTATGCCAAGGACGCCATCGAGGTCTTCCAGATCGATGAGACGCTCAAGGCGATCGGATCCTTCAAGGACTCGATCGGCATGATGACGATGAACGCCTCGTCCTTTAACTCGACCGACGTGAAATTGCTCAGCATCGACAACGTCGCCGCGACGCGAGAGAACCTCGCGAACGGCACGTACCCGATCCGCCGGCCGCTCTTCTTCGTCTACAACACCGACGGATCAAAGCTGAAGCCTGCGGTCAAGGCGTTCATTGCCTGGGTGAAAGGCCCGGACGGCCAGAAGATCATCGCGAGCCTCTAGCCGAGACGATGTCCTTCTTCCGACAGCTCTTCGCGCCGAGCCTGCTTCGCGCGCTGGTCAGCCGGACAGTTGGCGTCGCGGTCGTGGCGCTCATCGTCCTCGCGGCCGTCGCGCTCTACGAGTCGAACGACCTCGTCACGAAGCAGTTCGAGGACGAGGCGAACATCGTGGCGCAGACCGCCGCGAACGAGATCGAGGACCAGCAGACGCAGCTCATCC
Source organism: Chloroflexota bacterium (assembly GCA_005887995.1). Lineage (GTDB taxonomy): Bacteria > Chloroflexota > Limnocylindria > P2-11E > P2-11E > CF-39. The sequence continues at coordinate 20,539 of VBJD01000070.1, read as the reverse complement.
GTGCGGCGAACCTCATCGCCGGTCTGCCGACGACCCGAGAACTCACCGAAGCGCGAGACACGCTGGGCCTGCAGGCGTTCCTCATCCCTCAGAAGTCACGTCTTGGCGTGAATCTCATGAACGTTGCCGACCTCACCGGCGTCTACATCGCCGGGGCGCAGGACGTGAAACCCGGCGAGAGCCTTCACCCCGAGCTCCTTGCGCTCGCGCGCGCCGGCGCACAGCAATCGTGGGTACTTTCGGACGAGGCCGACGGGCTGGTCATCCGTGCGATCTTCGTCGTGCGCGGCGCCGATCTCGAGCCCGTGGGCTACGTGGAGGTAGGAGGCAAGCTCGGCAACGAATTCCTGCGGAGCATCAACACGAACAGCGACGCGCAGATCGCGCTCATCTGGAACGGCAAGGTCCGTGGATCGACGTTCACGACACCGGACGGCAAGGCTGAGTTCGTGGACGGCGCGATCTTCCCGTCGGTCACCGATGTCGACAACGCTCCGGGCGACACGCTCTTCAAGAACGTCAAGGTCGAAGGTCAGGAGTACTACGGCATCTTCCACGTGGTCCGCTCGCAGCGTCAGAACCCGGGCGTGCTCGCGGTCCTCGTTCCGACGGACCCGGTGCAGAACGCGCAGCGCACGCTTGTCGCGATCGTCGCGGCCCTCGCGCTCGGGCTCATCGTCCTCGTCACCTTCTTCGCGTACCGTTCGGCGACGTCGATGACCACTCCGCTCGCGAATCTCGCGGCGGCGGCGCAGAAGATCGAAGGCGGCGATCTCGACGTCGCCGTGCAGCAGCGCTCGGAGCACGAGATCGGCACGCTCGAGCGCGCGTTCGACACCATGGCGCGATCGCTCCAAGACCGTGACCGCGCGCAGCAGGAGTACCTCGCCGAGGTGCGCACCGTGAACGAGGTGGCCGACGCGGTCGTCGGTGTGACCGACCGTGAGCGCATCTTCGCCGAATCGCTCTCGCGTATGGTCGCGCTCTTCCGCGCCGACGGCGCGTCGATCGTCATCCGCGAGGATCCGCCAGGCGCGCCGACCGGCTCCGGCGGGCGCCTTGTGCCGGCGACGGTGATGAACATCGATCCCGACACCGCGGCCGCGATCGCGACGCGCGTGCTCGTGTCGACGGTGCACGACCCCAACCGCATCCAGCACATGCAGGTGCCGTCGTCGCCGCTGCCGTACGTGGCGCACATCCCGCTGTCGGCCCGCGGTCGCGCGGTCGGACTCCTGTCCGCGTACTTCAAGGAGCCGCGCGACATCAGCGAGACCGAGGCGCGAGCGCTGCGCACGATCGCACGGCTCGTCTCGGTGGCAAAAGAGAACGCGGACCTGGTGTCCGAGCTGCGCGAAGGCAACCTGCAGCTCGAGCGCGCGAACCGCCTCAAGAGCGAGTTCCTCGCATCCGTCAGCCATGAGCTGCGCACGCCGATGAACGCGATCATCGGTTACACGAAGCTCATGCTCGACGGCCTTGACGGTGACCTGACCGAGCAGCAGGGCGCCGACCTTCAGCGCGTCTCACAGGCTGCCGACAACCTCCTTGGCCTCATCAACGGGCTCCTCGACCTCGCGAAGATCGAAGCCGGAAAGATGGAGCTCAACGCCGAAGAGGTGAACATCAACGCCGTCATCGAGGAGGTCATCGAGCTCATCCGGCCACAGGCGGACGCGAAGGGTCTCGCGCTCGAGATGGACATCCCGCGCAGCCTGCCCGCCGCATTCGCGGATCGCGCGCGCGTGCGTCAGGTCCTCGTGAACCTCGCCGCGAACGCCGTGAAGTTCACCGACCACGGCAGTGTCACCATCGCGGCGTCCGCCGGCGACGGGTGGATCACGCTCGCCGTGATCGACACCGGCGTCGGCATCCCGCAGGACGCGATCGCCTACATCTTCGACGAGTTCCGGCAGGCCGACAGCTCGACGACGCGCCGCTACGGTGGCACCGGCCTCGGGCTAGCGATCAGCAAGCGCCTTGTCGCGCTGCACGGCGGTCGCCTCTGGGTGGAAAGCGCGGTGGGCGTCGGCAGCACCTTCCGCTTCACGCTTCCCGTGCGCATGCGCGTGATGCCGTCCGAGCCGGCTGTCTCGCTCGGGGCGAGGGGATGAGCGTGGCGCGAGTGCTCGTCATCGAAGATGACGTGAACAACCTCGACGTGGCGCAGCGGATCATCCGCGCGGCCGGACACGAGCCGCTCTCCGCGACCGACGGCGCGTCCGGTCTCGAGAAGGCGCGCAGCGCGCGGCCGGACGCGATCCTTGTCGACCTGCTCCTCCCGCGGATGGACGGCTGGACCGTGACGAAGATGCTGCGCGAGGAAGAGTGGGCCCGCGAGATCCCGATCATCGCGGTCTCGGCGCTCGCGATGCAGCAGGACCGCGCGCGCGCGATCGAGGCGGGCTGCGACGACTTCGTCTCCAAGCCATACGCACCGGCGGAGCTTCGCGCCGTCCTGGCGCGCTACCTCGAGGACGGCCGCGCTACCACCGCACAGGGTGTACGGGCTCGCGCGCCGAAGCAGCCGATGGAGCGCCTCGGGCGCGTGCTCGTCGTCGACGACGAGCCGGCCAACGTCGAGATCCTCGTGCGTCGCCTCGAATCGCTCGGCGCGGAGACGCTTCGCGCGACGAACGGCGAGACCGCGCTCCGCATGGCCGAAGGCGAGATGCCCGACCTCGTCCTGCTGGACATCATGATGCCGGGTCTCGACGGCTACGACGTGTGCCGCCGTCTCAAGATGAACGACCGCACCGCTCCGATCCCGGTGATCTTCGTCACAGCGCGCGCCGAGGCGGAGGACCTGTCGAAGGGCTTCGAGGTCGGTGGCGTCGACTACATCCGCAAGCCCGTCGACTCCATCGAGCTGACGGCGCGCGTGCGCAGCGCGCTGTACACGAAGCATCTGCAGGACGAGCTGCGCTCGCGCAACGAAGCGCTGCACAAGCTCGAGAACTCGCGACAGGAACTCATCGGGATGCTCGGCCATGACATCCGTAACCTCGCGAACAGCCTCGTCGCCTTCCTGCAGCTCGTTCGCCTGGGCCAGCTCGACGCGTCACGTCCGGAGTTCAGCGAGCTCCTCGGCCTTTCCGAATCGAACGTCACCGAGCTGCTGCGCATGGTCAATGCGCTCCTCGACGTCTACAAGATGGAGGAGGGCAAGTTACAGGCCGACCGGCGCGTCATCCCCGTCGGCGATCTCGGGCGCAAGAGCATGGCGCAGCTCGCGGCCGAAGCGCGCGCGCGCGGGGTGACGATGACCTGCGAGGTGAAGGACATCGACCTGTACGTCGACGAGACGCTGCTCGTGCGCGTCCTCACGAACCTGCTCGCGAACGCGGTGAAGCACACGCCGAGCGGCGGCGCGGCTCGCATCGATGCGTCGCCTGCCGTCGATGGCTGGGTGACCGTGCGGGTTTCCGACACCGGGCCGGGCATCACGACGGCAGACGCGCCCAACGTCTTCGATCGCTTCTATCAGACGGCGGGAGGGCGGAGCCGCGGCGGGACGGGCCTCGGCCTCGCCTTCTGCAAGCTCGCCGTCGAGCTGCACGGCGGCAGCATCCGCGTCGCGAACCCCGGCGAGCCCGGCGCGGTCATCGAGATGCGCCTGCCGGGGGCCGATCGCGCTTTTCACGGGGCCGATGCATGACCGTGTCACGGATCTCCACGACCGAGCCGCGCAAGGAGCATCGCTTCCTCGTGAACGAAGCGGTCGCGCGCCTCGCGCTGCGCACGGCCGGTACCTATCTGCCGCTCGATCGCGACGACCGTCCGTACCAGTGGTCGACGACGACGTATTGCGACACGGCGGACTGGAAGGTGCTCCGCGCCGAGAAGACGGGCCATGCGACGCAGCTGCGCCTCCGTGAGTACCACCGCACGCGTCCGAACGAGGCGTTCGTCGGCGAGACGCTCTTCCTCGAGATGAAGGACGACCGCCCCGAGCTCGGGATGAAGGAGCGATACGTCGTCCCGACGAACGATGTGATGGCCTACCTCCGCGGCGACAAGAAGATCGAAGCCGCCGAGGACAGTCTCATCCCGCACATGACTGCGCTCGTGAAGGCGGGCGTGCGGCCGGTCGTCGTGACGCAGTACAACCGCATCGCGTACTCGTCGCCCGACGGCACGGTGCGCATCACGGCCGATCACAACCTCATGTATCTCGCCATCCCGTGGCAGGCGAACACCGATGACGCGATCCCGTGCCGCATCGGACCGGTCATCGAGCGCGAGCCCGGCGTGATCATCGAGGTGAAGTGGTTCGATGACCTCCCGCACTGGGCGGACGAGCTGTACAGCTACATCCGCGACCACATGGTCAACGAGCGGCCGTCAAAGTACGTCGTCGCGATGCGTCACCTCCTCGGCGACCAGGAGCTCATCGCATGACGCTGCCGCAGATCAACCCAGTGAAGCCGCCGACGAACGTAGTCGTCGTCGAGGACGATCCGGCTTCGGCGGACGTGCTCCAGCGCCGCCTCCAGGCGAACGGCATGCTCGTGTCCGTCGGTCGTGATGGCAGCGAAGGCCTCGCGCTCGTGAAGAAGATCGTGCCGGACCTCGTCCTGCTCGACGTGATGCTGCCCGACACCGACGGATACGACGTGTGCCTGCGTATCAAGAGCGATGGCAACACCGCGCACATCCCGGTCATCTTCCTGTCTGCGCGCGGCGAGGTCGTCGACAAGGTGCGTGGGCTGTCGTGCGGCGCGGCCGACTACGTCACGAAGCCGTGGAACGCCGCCGAGCTCCTTGCGCGTATCGACGCGGTCCTTGCGCAGGCGCGCAGCGCGCGCGCGCCGCGACTCGAGCGGCCGACCGTGCGGCCCGCGCGCCAACGACCGACGGTCGCGCTCGCGCTCTCCGACGGCGCACGACGTCACCGCGCACAGACACTGCTCGCGTCGTCGTTCGACGTCATCGAGGAGGGCGGTCAGCCCGCGGACCTCGTGCTCGTCGACGCGGGCGGCATGGTGCCGGAGGAGCTCGCCGATGACGAGACCGCGGTGCTCGAGATCGTCGGCGACGGCGTCGCGCCAGGTCCCGAAGCGGCGCGTCTCGACGAGAGCCTGGTGCGCGATGCGGGGCTGCTCGTGCGCGAGCGTCGGATCAACCGCGACCTCGACGCCGCGGCGGATGCGCTCATTACGCTCGCGACCGCGCTCGAAAGCCATGACCGGTCGACGATGGGACACTCCGAGCGCGTCGCGGCGCGCGCGGTCGCGATCGCGCAGGTGCTCGGACTGGACGAACAGGCCATCCGCACGATCCGTCTTGGCGCGCTGCTGCGCGACATCGGCAACGCGAAGCTCCCGCCGGCGCTCGTGCAGAGGCATGGCGAGCTCACGCCGGCCGAGCGCGAGCTCGTCGCCAGCCATCCGATCCACGGTGAGCAGATCCTTCGCGGTCTTCAGCCACTGCGCGCGATCCTGCCGATCGTCCGCTGGCATCACGAGCGCCTGGACGGCAAGGGTTATCCGGACGCGCTTCGCGCGGAGCAGCTCCCGCTCGAGGTCCGCGTCGTGACGGTCGCCGATCGTTTCGAGGCGCTCCTCGTCGACCGCGCCGACCGCGCGCGCGTCTCGGAGCCCCAGGCGGTGCGCATCCTTCAGAGCGCCGTCGCGCAGGGCGAGCTCGACCCTGCGGTGGTCGCGGCGCTGGCGGCGCAGGTACGCTCGATGGAGGCGGCGCGATGAGCGCTCCGCTGCGCGTCCTCGTGGTCGACGACGAACGGCTCTTCGCGGAGCTCATGCGCGTCGCCCTCGGCAGCGCGCAGGACATGCAGGTCGTCGACGTGGTCCACGACGTCGCGGGCGCTGTCGCCGCGACCGCGAGGCTGCGGCCTGATGTCGTGCTGAGCGATTACCACCTGCCGGACGGCACCGGCGCGGACGTTGCCCGCTCCGTCCGACGTGCCGCACCAGAGGCTTCGGTGCTCGTGTTGACCGGTGATCCTTCGTCGACCGTGCTCGCCGACGTCGCGCGCTCCGGCGCGGTCGGGCATCTCACGAAGTCGCGCGGCCTCGACGAAGTGGTCGCGGCGGTGCGTGTCGCGGCAACGGGCGAGATCCTTTTCTCGCCGAGCGAGCTGCAACGGCTCCTCGTCGCGGAACCGAAGGACGTCGTGCTCGACGAGCCGCTCACCGCGCGCGAGCTCGAGGTGCTGCGCCTGCTCGCGAACGGCTCGAGCACGAGCGCGGCCTCGACGCTGCTCGGCATCTCGACGGCAACACTGCGCGCGCACGTTCAGGCCATCCTGCGCAAGCTCGGCGCGCACTCACGTTTGGAGGCGGTCGCGGAGGCGGCGCGCCTGGGTCTCATCACGCTCGACATGCGAGCGCGGGATCGGTCCCCCGCGCGAGGGAGCGCGCTCGCCGAGGGCTGATTCCCCTCCGTGGGGAGATAGCCCGAACGGCATGAGCGCCTACCATCCCGTCATGGCCACACTCCTCGTCGCCGACGACCTTGTCCCGATCAGGCAGATGGTCCGCATCACGCTGTCGACGCAGGGTTGGACGATCCTCGAGGCCAAGAACGGCACCGAGGCGCTCGACATCGCGCGTAGCCAGAAGCCGAACCTCATCCTGCTCGACGTCGACATGGGCCCGGGCCCGAACGGGTTCGAGGTCTGCAAGATGCTGAAGGCCGACGCGGCGACGAAGGAGATCCCCATCGTCATGCTGACGGCGCACGAGAGCGACAGCGACCGCGCGATCGGCATGGCCGCCGGCGCGACGCAATACCTCACGAAGCCCTTCGGCCCGCTCGAGCTCATCGACACGATCCGCGGGATCCTCGCCCACAACTAGTGTCGTGATGGCGGACGACAGCCAGCGGATGACCGTCGAGGTCGTGGAGGTCTCGCCAAACATCGCGGAGCCGGGCGAGGCGCCGACCGTCGCGAGCGAGGTGTTCCGCCAGCTCCTTCAGCAGGCGATCCGCGTCGCCGATCAGGCGAACGCGCAGTCGGTGCGCATGGCCGCGGACTTCGCCGAGATCTATCGCCGCGAGCAGGTGATCCGAAACGAGTACGAGGCGAAGCTCAAGGAGCTGCGTCTCATGGAGCGCCAGACGACGCGCTACGCCGAGGACCTCGCACAGATGCTGCGCACCGAGCGCGAGCGCCGCGAAGAGCTCGAGCGCGCACTGGAGCAGGAGCGCCTCGCGAACGAGGAGTTACGCCGCACGGGGCTGCAGGGGATCAGCCACCTGCTGCTCGCCGCCACGTTGAAGGATCAGACGACTGGGGCTCATCTGTTGCGCGTGCGGCGGTACGTCGAAGCGATCGCGACACGGATCGGCCTCCCGGCACAGCTCGTCGAGGAGTTCGGCTACTCGAGCGTCATGCACGACGTCGGCAAGATCCACACGCCCGACCACATCCTCCAGAGCGAGCATCACCTCTCGAGCGAGGAGTTCGAGGTCATCAAGCAGCACTGCATCGACGGCGAGGTGATGCTCGGCGACGCGCGCTTCTTCGAGACGGCGCGCGCGATCGCACGCGAGCACCACGAGCGCTGGGACGGACAGGGCTATCCGGACGGAAAGCGCGGCAGCGAGATCAGCGTCGCGGCGCGCATCGTTTCCGTCGCGGATGTGTTCGACGCGCTCACCTCGAAGCGTCCGTACAAGGACGCCTGGACGCTCGAGGAGGGCATGCGCTCGATCTCAGAAGGCGCGGGCAAGCAGTTCGACCCCGAGCTCGTCGAGGCGTTCAAGACGCTCCGCGCCGACGGCACGATCGAGCGGATCAGGCAGGAGGTCGGTGCCGCCCGCTTCGAATGACCCGTTCGAGTCGCACGCCGAGAAAGGCGAGCGCCGCGCCGGCAACGGCTGAGACCACCGTCGCACCGACGACGAACACCGCGAGGACGAGCGGCACGAACCACAGAGGCACCGTCGCGTAGCGGGCGACCGCATCGGCGACGACGTCCGCGATGATGACGGCGCGCACCGTGCCGCCGATCATCCCGGCGAGAAATCCCGTGATCGCACCTGCGCGCAAGGCCGCGCGATCCCTTGCGATGTGCCAGCCGAGCCACAGATACGCGGCGCAGCTGGCGAGCACCCCGAGGCCGCTCACGCCGATGCCGCTCGGGCCCAGACGGAGCGGCCCGACCGTCTCGGCGATCTGCCGAGCGCTCTCGAGCGCCTCGACCGCGCCGATGAGCACGAGGGCGAGCGCGACGATCGCGACGGCGCGCTTCACACCAGCTCCTCTTCGCCACGCATCACGAACGTCACGGCGAACGCCATCGCGGCGACGACGCCGAGGTACGCCCACGCGGCCGCGAACCCGTACGTCTGTACCGCGAATCCCATCACCGGCGCCCCGACCATCGCGCCGGCGGTGCCGCCGGTCGCGGCGAGGCCTTGCGCCGCGCCGGGCGCCGACGGGAGCGACGCCGCCGCGGTGTTGAACACCGCGGCGTAGGGGATGCCCACCCCGATGCCCACTAGCAGCGCGCCCAGCAGCGCGACCACGAGTGGACGACCGGGCAGCGCGAGGAGCGCGGCGCCGGCGAGGATGGCCATCGCCGCGGTGCGCATCGTCGCGCGGCTTCCGAGGTGTCCCCGCGCGCTGAGCCAGCCACCGCCGGTGCGTCCCGCGACCGCCATGAGGAGCAGGCCCGAGCCGAGGAGGCCGGCGATCGTGAGCGGCAGCGAGAACTCGCGCAGGAGATAGACGGTGATCCACGTCGCCGCGGAGAAGCCGAGGCCGAAACCTCCGGCGTGCTCGAGGAACGTCGCCCAGCAATTGCGGCAGCGCAACGCGTCGCGCATGTCGCCGGGCGGACGCGTGGCCGCGACGTCCGGTGCCGCGAGCCACGCGACGAGCACCGCAGCGATGACTGCTGCCTCGATCGCGAACGCTGCGCGCCACCCGCCAAGGAGCTGCGCGAGCGCCGGCATGGCGATGAGCGCGAGCCCGCTGCCGAGCGGGAACCCGGACCCGTACAGACCGAGGCCGAAGTGGCTGCGGCGCTCGCCGTACAGACCCGCGATGTACCGCTGCGCCGAGACGAACGCGACCGCTGATCCGAGACCCTGCAGCGCCTTCGCCGCGATCGCCACGGCGTAGACGGGAGCCGACGCGAAGAGGGCCGCGCCGGTCGCGGCGCAGACCAGGCCGACCGCGACGACGAGCTTCGGCCGTACGCGGACGATCCACCCCGCTGTCACCAGCGTCACGACGAGGTAGGAGAGGAAGACCGCTGTTGAGAGGAGTCCGGCGCCGAGGTCGTCGAGGCCGAATTCGGTCGCGACCAGCGGGATGAGCGGTGCGTGGTCCGCGTAGGTCAGTCCGAAGGCGATCGCGCAGAGCGTGACGAGCGCGACGCCTGTGCGCACCGCCCGAAACTACGTGAATCGCTCGGGAACGACCTGCTAGGCTCCCGCCGACCGAACCGCTTCGCGGCGTGGGACGTATTCCGGACGTATCGCGCGAAACAGAGCGCGGTGGCGCAGGGAGGCACAGAGAGGCATGAGGCGACTTATCGCGATCTTCGGCATAGCCATGCTCGTGGCGACCGCGTGCGCCGGCGGAGAGCCGCCGACGTCCGGCGCCAGCCCGACGGCCAGTGCGGCGACGACGGACAAGCCCGTCGCCGGTGGGCGCGTCGTCGCAGGAGCGACCGGCGATCCGAAGACCATGCAGCCGATCATCTCGACGGACACGCAGTCCAGCTTCGTGTGGCAGTGGCTCTACCTCGGCCTCACGCGGACGAACTACAAGACGGGTGAGACGGAGTCGAGCCTCGCTGAGAAGTTCGAGCAGTCGAAGGATGGCCTGACGCTCACGTACACGCTGCGCGACAACCTGCAGTGGAGCGATGGCACGCCGTTCACCGGCGAGGACTGGCGCTACACCGTGCACTCGGTCGCGCGTAGCGCGAAGACCGTTCGCAAGTCGACATTCCAGGACATCGTCGGCTGGGCGGACTACCGCGACGGCAAGACGAACTCGATCTCCGGGATCACGGTCGGCAGCAACGGCAAGACGATCGAGATCAAGTTCGCCAAGGTGTTCTGCCCCGCGACGGCCGCGATGGGCGGCGCGGGCGGCGGCATCCTGCCGAGCGCGGCGTTCAAGAAGGTCTACGACCCGTACACGACCGACACGAAGCAGAACATCGACGACAACCCGCTGAACATGAACCCGCCCGCCTCGATGGGCCCCTTCGTGTTCAAGGAGTTCAAGCCCGGGATCCAGGTGACCCTGGGTCGCAACGACAAGTACTTCCGTGGCGCCCCGCTCCTCGACGAGTTCGTGATCAAGGTGTACGCGGACGCGACCGCGATCAAGAACGCCCTCGTGACCGGCGAGGTCACGTACGGCACCGTCGAGGCGAAGGACTACGAAGAGGTCAAGAAGGTCGATTCGCTCAAGGACTTCCGCTACAAGACCTCGACGTACAACTACATCGGCTGGAACGCCAAAGCCGCGAAGGCGCCATGGCTCGCGAACAAGCAGGTGCGCCAGGCGCTCTGGTACGGCATCAACGTCGACGCGATCATGCAGAAGATCGTCTTCGGGCTCGGCACGCAGGTCTACGCGCACACACCGCCACCGTCGTGGGCCTATGACGAGGCCGGTCTGAATAAGTACAAGAACGACGTCGCGAAGGCGAAGTCGTTGCTCGAGCAGGCCGGAGCGAAGATGGGCTCCGACGGCATCTACCGGTGGACCGACGGTTCAACGATGAAGATGCGCATCGAGACGAACCAGGGCAACAACGCCCGCGAGACGATCCTTCAGTTCGCGCAGGAGCAGTACAAGCAGATCGGCATCCAGATCGACCCGCTCCTCGAGTCCTTCAACGCGCTCCTCGACCGCACGGACCCGGGCACCGACTTCGAGGGCTTCATCATCGGCTGGTCGCTCGGTGCCGACCCGGACCCGTACTCGATCTGGCACTCCAGCCAGCAGGGCAAGGGTCAGTTCAACAACATCGGCTACAACAGCCCGACCGTCGACCAGGCCCTTCTCGAAAACCGCAACGGTCCGGACTGCAGCCAGACGGCGCGCAAGGCGGCGCTGAAGAAGGTGGACCAGGCGCTCAACGACGAGGCTCCGTACACCTTCCTGTACTCCGCCGACGGCCTCTTCTTCGCGAACAAGCAGCTCCAGAGCGTGGACCCGAGCACGTATAGCTCGACCTGGAATATCGAAAAGTGGTGGTTCAAGAAGTAATCGCGTAGAGACGCGACGCGGGGCCGGCACGGCGCCGGCCCCGCGACACGCGCAGGAGTGAGATGGGTCGTTTCATCGCGCGGCGTCTCGTGCAGGCGATCCCCACGCTCTTCGGCGTCCTTCTGCTCACATTCCTGCTCTCGCGGCTGTCGCCGTCGGACCCGGTCAAGCTCATGCTCTACGGGAACACCGAGGTCACGCAGGAGGACCGCGCTCAGCTCTACCACGCGCTCGGCCTCGACAAGCCCCTCCCCGTGCAGTTCGCGGAATGGCTCTGGCAGCTCGCGCACCTCGACTTCGGCAACTCGATCTACTACCACCGGCCCGCCCTCGATCTCATCCTCGAGCGCGTTCCGAACAGTCTTCAGCTCTCGCTCCTCGCGTTCGTCTTCATCGTCGGCGTGGGCATCCCGCTCGGCGTCATCGCTGCCCTGAGGCGCGGACGCATCGAGGATCACGGGATCCGCGTCTTCAGCGTGGTCGGTCACGCGGTCCCCGAATTCTGGCTCGGCCTCATCTTCGTGCTGACGTTCGCCGTGCAGAACCGGTGGTTCCCGATCGGGAGCATGAACGTCGTAGGCACGGACTGCACGCTCTGCTGGGATCGCGCATGGCACCTCGTCGGCCCGGTCCTCGTGTTGTCGATCGCGGGCATCGCGAACCTCCCACGCATCCTGCGAACGGAGGTCCTCGAAGTCATCTCTCAGGACTATGTGCGCACGGCGCGGAGCAAGGGTCTCAGCGAGCAGGCTGTCGTCGCGGTCCACGTGCTGCGCAATGCGCTCATCCCGGTCGTGACGTCCTTCGGCACGATCCTGCTGCTCTTCTTCAGCGGCCAGCTCATCATCGAGCGCGTCTTCAACTGGCCGGGTCTCGGGCGACTAACGTTCGAGGCCGCGGTATCGAAGGATTACCCCGTCGTGCAGGGCGCGATCATCATCGCGAGCACGCTCCTGATCCTCTCGTACATCATCCGCGACATCGCTTATGCGTGGGTCGATCCACGCATCAAGGTGAAGTGACGCGCTGATGGCGGCCACCGACGCCACCGTCCAACAGCTGCGCGTTCCCGTCGCGGAAACGCGGCGCGTCTCCGCGGGTCTCTGGTCTGACGCAGTGTGGCGGCTGCGCCACGATCCGACGACGCTTGTGGCGATGGCCGTGCTCGTCGTGTTCGTCACGCTTGCGCTCGGCGCAGACTTCCTCGCCACGAGCTTCTTCCATCGCGCGTTCTCGCAGCAGGACATCCTGTCGAGCTACGAGAAGCCAAGCCTCGCCGAGCCGTGGCAGTGGCTTGGCACCGACGAGCTCGGGCGCAGCCAGGCGGTGCGCCTGCTCTATGGCGCGCGCGTGTCGCTTTTCGTCGGTGGGTTCGGCGCGCTGACCGCGCTCGTGATCGGCTTGACGGCGGGCGTCACCGCCGGGTACTTCCGCGGCTGGTGGGATGACGTCGTCGTCTGGCTCGTGACCACGCTCAACAGCATCCCGCGGCTCTATCTGCTGCTCATCGTCGGTATCCTCTGGCGCCTCGAGCCGTTCCCGTTCGCGATGTTCTTGGGTCTCCTCGGCTGGCTCGGCATCTGCAACTACGCGCGTGGGCAGACGATCTCGCTGCGTGAACGCGAGTACGTGCTTGCTGCGCGTACGGTGGGCTGCACGCCACTGCGGCTGATGGTCCGGCACATCGTGCCGAACATCCTCCCGCTCATCATCGTCCTCGGGATGATCGAGATCGGACAGTTGATCCTCACCGAATCCGCTATCTCGTTCATCGGCTTCGGCATTCAGCCACCGACGCCCTCGTGGGGGAACATGCTGACGAACGCGGCGCAGTACTTGAGCAAGGCACCGCATCTCATCTTCCCGCCGGGTCTGGCTGTCGTCGTCACGGTGCTGTGCCTGTACCTCGTCGGCGACGGCCTCCGCGACGCGCTCGACCCGCGGCTGCGCGGAGCGATCGGCACGCGTCGCTAACCTTCTCGTAATCGTCCAAACGTTCTATCCATCTGCAGCGGCATAAACATTGACTCTGCCGCGTTGTCGGCGTTGTAATCATCCGAACAGCGGAGGTGGCAACGATGGCAGCACGTGATGAGATCAGCGGGTGGTTCGCGGGACGGATCCCGGGTGGCTGGTTCAAGGGCGCGCCAGAGGTCCGCGCCGATCGCGAGGAGATCTGGGTCGTGGGAACGCTCCCCGATGTCGAGCTCGGCAAGGATGCGTCGAAGGAGGGCCTCGAGGCGGCACGCGCCGGGCGCATCAAGCAGTTTCGCGAGGACACGCGCGAGGCGCGCATGAAGGTCGCCGACGAGGCGCATCGCCAGTTCGGCCGCAGCGTCGCGTGGGGCGTGCGAATCGGCGAGACCGAGCAGATGTTCACGCACATGGCGCTCCCGGTGATGACGCGCCTGCGCCTTCCCGAGCGCGAGATCCTCGACACGCTCATCGACTCCGGCGTCGCGCGTAATCGCGCGCACGCGCTCGCGTGGTGCGTCCGGCTCGTCGAGAAGAACGAGAAGGAATGGCTCAGCGAGCTCCGCGAGGCGATCGCCAAGGTCGGGCAGGTGCGGAACCAGGGGCCGCTCAACTAGTGTCGGTCGCTCCCGATCGACCTCTCGAGGTCGACGATCCCATCGCGTTACTCGACGCGTTCTCGCAGGCGGTCGTCCGCGTCGTCGAGCGCGTCGGCCCGGCGGTCGCGCACGTCACGCGCGGTCGCGCGGGTGGCAGTGGCACGGTCATCGCGCCGGACGGCTACATGCTCACGAACGCGCACGTGGTGGACGACGCGCGGGAAGTCGAGATCGTCTTCGCCGACGGCGCGACGTATCGCGCCACGGTGATCGGTGCGGATCCGGCGACGGATCTCGCGGTCGTGCGCGCGCTCGGGCCGGCGTTACCCGCGCTCGAGCTCGCGACCGCGGACACGCTCCGCGTCGGACAGCTCGTCATCGCGATCGGCGATCCGCTGGGCCTGCAATCGACGGTGACGCACGGCGTGGTCTCCGCGCTCGGACGCTCACTGCGGGCCAGGGACGGTCGCATCATCGAGAACGTGATCCAGACGGACGCCGCGCTCAATCCCGGCAACTCGGGCGGTCCGCTCGTCGACACGCACGGTCGTGTCGTCGGCGTGAACACCGCGATCATCGCCGGCGCGCAGGGCATCGCCTTCGCGATCCCCGCAGCGACGGCGCGGATGGTCGCGAGCGCGCTCATCCGCGAGGGCCGCGTGCGCCGCGCTCTCCTCGGCATCGGCGGCGCGCCCACGCCGGTCGGAGGGCAGCTCGCGCGTCGTCTCGGTCTCGCGGCGTCCACCGGCATCCGCGTGCTCGAGGTGGCGCCGAACGGACCGGCCGCGCGTGCCGGCGTTCGTCCAGGCGACATCGTTGTCGCGCTCGACGGCGCGACGATCGCGTCGCTCACCGACCTGCAGCGCGCGCTCGATGCGGAGCGCATCGGCAAGAGCACGCTTCTCACCATCGTCCGCCGTGGCGAGCGGCGCACGATCTCGCTGACGCCGGCCGAGGCGGCGTGACGCCGTGAGCGTGCGGCTCGGTCGGCGAGGCACGCACGGCATGGGCTTCCCCAAGCTGGCACCGTGGGCGCTCGCGATCTTCAAGGCCGCGAATACCGGGATGTTCCGTCTGAGCGGCGGGCGCATGCGCGTTCAGGGCCGGCCGTTGCTTCTCCTTGAGACCACGGGCGCGCGCAGCGGGAAGCGACGCCACACGACGCTCGGGTGGTTCCCCGACGAGGACCAGAGCCGCCGCGCATGGATCATCGTCGGCTCGGGCGCGGGTTCGGCTGAGCATCCGGCGTGGTGCCTGAACCTCGCGCGGCGTCCAGAGGACGTCTGGATCGAGGTCGGCGGCGAACGGATCGCCGTTCGCCCGGAGTCGCTTGACGGCGCGGAGCGCGAGCGCGCGTGGCAGCGCGTCGTGTCGCTCGCGCCGGGCTACGGGAAGTACGCGCGCGACACCGATCGCGAGATCCCGATCGTGCGCCTGGTCCCAAAGTGAGTCGCGAGTGACAACGAGCGGTTGAGCAAGGCCACCTAGCGCAGGCGGCTCGCCTGCAGCGACGAGTACGTCGAGACCGAGTACGGCACGAGGAACGTCAGCACGATCTTCGCGACCACGGTCGGCGTGACGTCGCCGCGCAGCACGATGTCGAGCTGGTTGATCGCGAAGAGCACGACGCCAACGATGAGCGCGACGCGCAGCGCACGGTCGCGCACGCTCGGCGCGAAGATCCCGTGGCGCGTGCAGCGGTGCGACCCGCCCGCGAATGCGAAGCGAGCGGGTCGCCCGCAGATGTCGCAGCTCAGGCCGGGTCGATCCCCAGCGCGATGCGCCCGCTGAACTGGTACTGCCGCTTCTCGTGGTAGGGGTGGAAGCGGATGCCCTGGACGTCACGGAAGCAGCGCTCCAGCTGCGCGCTGCGGAAGAACGATCCCCCGCCGGCGACCTCCATCGCGAGGTAGGTGACGCGCGTCACCGCACGCGCGATGAGCGTCTTGCGCTTGAAGACGTCGTTGCTCGTGGCGAGGGCGGGCACATGACCGGCTGCCGCGACCGCCGTCATCTGCGCGAGCGCGTCCTGCGCCGCCAACAGCTCCGTGTCCATCTCGCCGACGAGGCTCTGCACGATCGGATCGTCCTTGCGCTTCTGCGCCTGCGCGACCGCGATCTCGCGAGCCGTCTCCGCGACGCCGACGTACGCCGCCGCGACGAGCGGGAAGATGAGCGGGCTCACGACGTCGAAAAAGCCGTGCCACTTGCCCTTCGGGCGGCGGACGCTCACCGCGGCGTCCTGCACCGTGACGTTCTCGATGACGATGTCGTTCGAGCCTGTGCCGCGCATGCCCATCGTGCGCCAGTTGTCCTGCACCTTGACACCGGGATCTTTCATGCTCACCCCGAAATGCAGGACCGTCGGTCCCTTCTCCGGGTCGTCGTAGACGCCCGTCGTCAGGAGCAGGTCCCCCGAGGGCGAACCGCTGCCGAAGATCTTGCGCCCGCTGAAGCTGTACGTGCCGTTCGACTTGGTGAGCGTGCCCGAGCCGTCGAGCCAGTCGGAGCCACCACTGGAGACGAGCACGAGTTCCTCAGTGGCGATGCGCCGCAGGAGCGGCTCGGCCGGGGGGACGGCGTTCTTGCGATAGCGCCAGATGAGCCCCTGCAGGAGGTGCGAGTGCATGGAGTAGGCGAGCGCCGTCGAGCCACACCCGCGGGCGATGATGCGGATGATCGCGGTGTGGTCGGCGTACGACGCGCCGCCGCCGCCGAGCTCGGCGGGTACGGGCGCTGAGAAAAGCTTCGCCTTGCGCAGCGCCGCGTAGTTCTCGGCGACGAAGCTGTCGTCGGCGTCGTGCTTGGCGGCTCGCGTCGCGAAGTCTTTCGAGAGCTCCTCGGCGACGCCGAGCCAGTTGGTCGTCTTTTCGGGCGTGATGGTGATAGTCATAGGTCCCCTCCCCGTGTCAGTTGCGGCCAGCATGGCGCCTCGCCGCGACGTTGGGAAGTACGAAAAATGGACTGACCTGGTGGTCACGCGGTGGCACACTGCCCGTGATGCGTTACGGCCAGTACTGCCCGGTCGCGAAGGCGGCGGAGGTCCTCGGAGAGCGCTGGACGCTGCTCATCGTGCGCGATGTCATGGAGGGGGCGCACCGCTTCAACGACCTGTACGCAGGGCTGCCGGGCATCTCGCGCACCCTTCTGTCTGGTCGGCTCCGGCAACTCGTGGGCGATGGGCTCCTCGAGCGTCGCGAGGCGAACGGCCATCCGGAGTACTGGCTCACGCCCCTGGGCCTCGACCTTCAGCCCGCGGTCTTCGCGCTCGGCGAATGGGCTGTGCGGAACTACGGCGGCGATCCAGGCCGCGACGAGCTCAACCCCGAGGTGCTCATGCTCTGGATCGAGCGGCACGTGAACCGCGATGCGTTGCCGGACGGCCGTCTCGTCGCGCGATTCGAGTTCCGCGGCTCGCGGCAGCACACGCGCGCATGGCTCGTGTCACAGGATCACTCACCACGGGTCTGTCACGACGATCCGCGCTTCGAGGTCGACCTCGTCGTCGCCAGCGACGTGCGCACATTGCACCTCGTGTTCGCGGGGCGTCTTGCGATGAGCGCGGCTCTTCGCGAGGGGTCCATCGCGCTCGAGGGGACGATGCAGGCACGCCGCAGCTTCACGCGGTGGTTCGGCTACAGCCCGTTTGCGACCGCGGCACGCGAGGCGCTCGCCGGCTGAGCGGCTCCCTCCCTCGTCGCGCTATGTTGGCGGAAATGGCCGCGGGCCCGTTCCTGTTAGGGATGCGAACGAAGAGCTCGCGCGGAGGGTGAGATGTCCATCACCAGGGAGCGGTTCGAGTCGGGTCTGAGCTATCAGGCGTACAAGGAAGCCATGACTCGCAACCGCGACCGCGTCGAGGCCAACGAGAAACGCGTCGTCCTCGACCGCGAGACGGTGCGCGCGCTCAAGTCGCTTCCGCAGCCGCTCAACGTCGTCGTGCTCGCGGAGGACTGGTGCGGGGACGTCATCGCGAACCTGCCCGTCCTCGGCCGCCTGTCGGAAGAAGTGGGCACGTTGAACGTTCGCATCTTCTACCGCGATCAGAACCTCGATCTCATGGAGCGGTGGCTCAACCAGGGCAAGTTCCAGTCGATCCCCGTCTTCGCGTTCTTCGACGAGCGATTCCGCGAGCTGGGGCATTGGATCGAGCGGCCCGCGTCCGTCACGGAACTGCGGGCGCGCAAGCGCCGCGAGGTCTTCGCCGCGAATCCCGAGTTCGGCAAGTCAAGGTCAAGATCACGTACTGCGCCGAGTGCGGTTACGAGCCGCAGACGCTGGAGCTCGCGAAGGCGCTCATGTACGAATTCGCGCACGACCTCGCGTCCATCGAGCTCATCCCTTGGGAAGGCGGCACGTTCGACGTGCGCGTGGGCGACACGCTCGTTCACTCGATGCGGCGCGATGGTGGGTTTCCGGAGTCGAGGATGGTGATCGCAGCGGTGAGGACCGCGCTCGCGACAGCCTAGGCGCTACTGGCCCATCGACCCCTTGGGCAGGATGACCTTTTCCGGAACGGGGGCGCTGGTGCCCTGTGTGGTCAGCCCGCCACCCTGATCCGCGTCCGCCGGTCCGTTCGCGCCATCCATACCTGAGCCCTGAGGGAAACTGCCGCTATTCGCGGTCGGCTGCTGAGGGACACTGCCGCCATTCGCGGTCGGCTGCGGTGGGGCGATGGTCGCCCGCGGCGAGGCCAGCGGCGGCGTCGTCAGACGGGGCGTCGCGACCGGAGCGGGCGACGGCGCGATGCTGCTCCGCGGTGCCGCGCTGAACTGCGGTGCCGATGTCGGCTGCGGTGCGGTCGTGGGGTCGATATTGGGGAGAGGGAACGTATTCGCGGGTGTCGTCGCGGGCGTGACATTTGGCGCGATCGGCTCCACCGTCGGGACGACCAGCGCCCCGCCACGAAGTACCAGGATCGCGGCCGCCAGCGCGACAAGCGCGGCGATTGCGACGAGTGTCGCGTCGATGGGGCGGCGATTGCCCAAGGTGATCATCGGCCTCATGACAGTTGCAACGATCGTACCGACCCGCTGTTTGGCTGGAACCGAGACTAACGTCGAAACCCGCTCTGCACCTCTCGACGGCGGAGTGCCCGTTTGTCATGTTCGCCGCCATGGGGCTCATCGCGGTCCTCACGATCAACACGCAAGTCACGCCCACCGTGAGCGACCCGTGGCCCACAGCTCAGATCGAATTCGCGAAGCACGACAATGAGATAAAGGGCTTCCTGGCCGGCCAGGCCAACGAAGGTCCCGAAGAGACATACCTCGCGGAGCAAGCCGCGCTCCGGGCATACCCGGCCAACGAAGTCGCGCCCGAGGCCGGTCTGAACGCGCTCGCCACCGCCGACAAGCTCAAGAAGAATGGCAAAGCCGTGGGGCAGTGGACGCCGATCGGCCCGCTGGGCCAGGCGAAGTACCCGGCGTTGCTCGATCAGTTCCTCTTCGACGGCGCGGAGTTCACGGCCTCGGGTCGCGTCACCGCGCTCGCGATCGCGCCCACGTGCACGCAGTCGCAGTGCCGCCTCTACATGGGCGCGGCCGGCGGCGGCGTATGGGTCACCGACAAGGCGCTCGCCGGCAAGAACGCGACGTGGTCGTTCGTCGGTGCCTCGCTGCAGTCGAACGCGATCGGCTCGATCCTCATCGACCCGAACGACGCGAGCGGCAATACCGCGTACGTAGGGACAGGCGAGGCGAACGCCTCTGGCGACTCGGAGGCGGGCGTCGGCATCTTCAAGACGACGGACGGCGGCCAGACCTGGTCGCTCGTCACCGGAAGCGACATCTTCTTCCAGCGGTCGATCGGCCAGATGGCCTTCGACAATGCCGGAAATCTGCTCGTCCCGATCGCGAGCGGCGTTCGCGGCGTCAGCTCGGTGACGAGCGGCGCGTCGTCGTCAGGGGCGACCGGGCATCCGCTCGTGACCCGCGGCCTCTACAGGCAGACCGGTGTGACCTTCACGCTCATCCGGCCGATCGTCGCCGTCGCTACCGCGCGTGGCTCAACGACAGTGAAGGTCGACCCGACCCACGCGGGTGTGATCTACGTCAACGAATTCTCGCGCGGCGTTTGGCGGTCGACCGACAACGGGACCACGTGGACGAACATCAAGACGGCGCTCAACCCGAACCTCAGCACCGACCGCGCCGAGTTCGACGTTGTCACGCTCGCGAGTGGCAACACGCGGATGTACGTCGGTATCGGAAACCAGTCCGACTCCGGCGCGAACCGCGCCCGTTTCTACGCGACCGACGACGCCTCGGGTGCCGCGGCGTTCACCGACCTCACGACTCCGCAGAACATCGGGTACTGCACCGGGCAGTGCTGGTACGACAACGTGGTCAGGGCCGTCGCCGGATCACCGGGCGTCGTGTACCTCGGCGGCTCGTTCAGCTACGGCCAACTGCACGGCCCGTCCAACGGCCGCGCGTTCCTGCTCTCGACCGACGGCGGTGCGACGTGGAGCGATGTGACCCAGGACGCGGATCCAAATCACGCGGAGGGCATGCACCCCGACCAGCACGCGCTCGTGACCGTGCCCGGATCGGCGCTGTCGTTCATCGCCGGATCTGACGGCGGCGTGATGCGGAACGAGGGCGAATACCAGGACGTCTCGTACAAGTGCGACAGCCGCGGGATGGACGCGGCGAACACCGCGTACTGCAAGTCGCTGCTCTCGCGCGTGCCAGGTCAGCTCGTCGATCTGAACAACGGTCTCGACACGCTGCAGTTCCAGAGCTTCTCGGTGAGCGCT
>VBJD01000069.1 GCA_005887995.1 Chloroflexota bacterium | reverse complement strand
GACGGGATCATGGCCCGGACGGCGGCCGCCGCGAAGGCCAAGGTCCCGGCCTAGCGAGCCGCCGGGCCGCCGAACCTGCCCACGATGAAGACGGTCGAGCTGCGCGACTACACGATCCAGGCCGGGCAGCTCGATCGTTTCGTCGAGCTCTGGAGCCGTGGCATTCGGCCCCTACACGAGAAGAAGGGTTTTCACGTCGAGTCCGCGTGGCGCGTACCAGCGGAAGACCGCTTCGTGTGGGTGGTCAGCTATGACGGTCCGGACTGGAACGCGGCGCAGCGCGCGTACTACGACTCCCCCGAGCGAAAGGCCCTCGATCCCGACCCCGCGGCGCTCATCGTCTCGCGGCGCAAGTCCTTCATCGAAGGCGTCTAGCGCGCGGACGAGCCCGTTACTCGCCGCGCCACTCTGGCTTGCGCTTGGCATAAGAGCATGTCGGTCACGACCCCACGGCCTTCGCCGTGGGACCCTTCACGATGCCCTGGTCCATCAGCCTCTCGATCTCGTTGGCGCTGTATCCAAGCTCGGCCAGCACCGCGGCCGAGTCCTCGCCGAACCGCGGGCCGGCGCGCCCGCGGCGCACCTTCGAGTCCGAGAAGCGCATCGGCGAGCCAAGTTGCCGGACCGCCGGTAGCGTCGGGTGCGGCGCATCCCAGAAGAAGTCCCGCGCGAGCAGATGTGGGTCCGTGTAGACGCGCCCGTAATCCTGGATCGGGGCGCACGGCACGCCCACGGCGCGCAGCACCGCGATCCAGTGGTCCTTCGGCTTGGTGATGGTGATCTCTTCGATCGCGGGGATCAGGACGTCGCGGTTGCGCCGGCGACGGTTCGCGTCGGCGAACCGCTCGTCGCGTCGCAGTCGCTCGAGGCCCATCACGTCGCAGAACGCCGCCCAGTTGCGCGGCGAGTGAGCGCCGACCGTGAACCACCCGTCGGCTGCCCGGATCGCCTGATAGGGCGCGGAGTTCTGGTGGGCCGAGCCAAGCGGCCGCGGTATCTCGCCGGTGGCGAAGTACTTCCCGGCCTCCCAGACCGAGAGCGAGACGCCGGACTCCAGGAGGCTCACATCGATGTATTGCCCGCGACCGGTCTCCCCACGCGCGCGCAATGCGGCGGTCGCCGCGAGCGCGCCATAGAGGGCGCACACGAGATCGCAGATCGGAACGCCGACCTTTACCGGATCGCCGTCCGGCTGTCCGGTGATGCTCATGAGCCCCGAATACGACTGGGCCATGATGTCGAGCCCGGGGAGCTCCGCGAGCGGACCGTCCTGACCCCATCCGGACGCCGCGACGTAGATGAGGCGCGGGTTGAGCGCGTTCAGAACGTCGTGATAGTCGAGCGCGAGGTCGCCCATGGTCCCCGGCCGGAGGTTCTCGACGACGATGTCGGCGGACCGCACGAGCTCCTTGAAGACCTCCTTGCCATCCGCGGACTTGAGGTCGAGGACGAGCGATCGCTTGTTCCGATTGAGTCGCATGAAGGGCGAGCTCTCGCCGTCGATGAACGGCTCGACCGATCGGATCTGATCGCCACCATCGGGTGGCTCGATCTTGATGACCTCGGCGCCGAGGTCCGCGAGCTGCATCCCGCAGAACGGTCCCGCGATGTAGCTGCCGACCTCGAGGACGCGGATCCCATCGAGCGGCGGCCTTGTCATCCTCGGCGATCGGCAGTTCGCTCGAGCGCGCGTGCTAATCTGCGGAGCGGTCGCGATAGCTCGTGAACACTCGTTAGCAAGATATCGAGAGTGTAGGGGAGGGCCCTCATGCGCTGGGTCACGGGTCAACGGGTCTGGGGCTCGCGGATGCTGGGGGGCTGGATGATCAAGCGCTTCGTCGATCCGAAAGCCGAATTCGTATATGTCCCGAACGACACCGACCCCGCCACCGTGAAGGACGGGACGCCGTGGCACATCGGCTCGACCGCTGAGCTCAGCACGCACGATGGCCATGCGGCGTGGTACTGGATCAGCAAGAAGTACAAGCTCGCCGAGAAGGACCCGGTCATCGCCAAGATGGAAGCGATGTTCCCGCTCACACGACTCGCATACGTCGCGATGAACGAAGAGAACGCGGTCATCGACGACGCGCTCCCACCGGGGGCCCCGCTCGAGGCCGCCGGCCTCGCGACGGTCCTCTATGGGGTGACGGTCGCAACGAAGGATCCGGGTGAGGCGATGCGTCTTTCCGGGATCATCTTCGATGCGACGTACGAGGCGCTCCGGGCACAGCTCGGCCGGCCGCGGCAGACGATCGACCACAGCAAGCACGCCGTCGGTGGATAGAGACCGCTGCTAGCGGCCCTCGTCGTAGACCGCGATGCGTCCGCTCTTGGCGAGAAACACGTACAGACGCTGCCGCGGCGGATCGAAGGCCGAGCCCCGAGTTCCCGGCTCCGCCGTGATGCGCTCGGCGATCCGCATCTTCCGGCAATCGACGACGTCGACGACGCCGGGATCCGGGATGGACACGTACAGGCGTTCGAGCGCGGGGTTGTACCAGGTCACATCGGCGCCGCCGGCGATCGCCACGGACGCGGTCTGGGTGCCCGTGGCGAGATCGAGAACGGACACGGTCCCGCCGTCGCACGAGACGAAGAGGCGCCCACCCTGATCGTCGATGTCGATGCCGTGCGGTCCCTTCGACGCGATCGCCCACGTCGCCGTCACCGCACCGGTCCGCGCGTCGAGTGCCACCACGACCGTGGGCTCACGGATGTTCACCAGGTAGCGATCACGGCTCTGGTCCAGGACCGCCCAGCGCGGTCTGCCGGGGATGGCGGCATTGGCCCACACCGTCGAACCGTCGCGCGGCGAGAGGAGCCTGATGCTGTGGTCCTTGATGTCCGCGACGAGCAGCCGCCCGTCGCGGGGATCGAACGCAAGGCCGTTCGGGGCAGGGCCGACGTCGATGTCGCGGACGGTCGCGCCGGTCGCGGCATCGAGCACGCGGATGCGGCCGGGATCTCGGATCGTCACGAAGACGAGCCTGCCCGAACCGGCCGCGGCGCCCTGAGAGCACAGGAGGCCACCCGCTCCTGGGAGGCCGGTGATCGATCGGGCGTGGTGGGGCCCGCCGGGGTCGCCGTCGCGCGCGGCGATGACCTCGACCGCGCCTCGCGCCGGATTCGTGACGAACACGTCGCCGCTGTCGCGCTCGACGTCGCCGTGGTTGAAGGCTTCCCCCTCGCGGTCATAGCGAGGCACCGCCACGTGCGTTCGTAGCGTGAGGCTCATCGCGCGGTGGGGACCCTAGCTCTCAACCCATAGGTCGAGATGCGGCATCGGGACCAGGCCGGTCGGCTCCATCACCAGACCGTGGACCTTACTCGTGAACGCTTCGGTCCGGATGAGCGTGATCAGAGGGAGCAGCACGGCCAGGTCCATGAAGCGTTTCTGGATGTCGGCGTAGACCTGTCGACGCTGGTCCGAGCCGAGTGGCGCGTTCTGCCCCTTCACGAACAGATCGTCGAGCTGTGGATCGGACAGCCCCGCGTAGTTCACTCCCCCGATCCCGTTCGTGTGGAACCGCTGACGCAGTTCGTCCGGGTCGAAGTTGGAGCCGGGCGCATCGCAAAGGTCGTGCCTGTACGCACGCGTGAAGTCGAGCCAGTTGTTCTGCGGCATCGATTGGACCTGGATGTCGACACCGATCTCCCGCATCTGGAGCGGCATCGCACCGGCGAGATCCTTTTGCGGGACCTGCTCCTGGCGCGTGGCAAGGATCAGGCTGAGCTTCACGCCGTTCTTCTCTCGGATGCCGGTGGCGCCGACCTTCCAGCCGGCCGCGTCGAGGATGTCGCCGGCCTTCTTCTTGTCGCCGGCGTATGGGTAGGTCTTCTCGAGCTCGTCGAGGCGGCCCCAGACGCCCTCGCTCAGCGGTCCCACGAGCGGGTGATGCACGCCGAACAGGATCTTGTCGGTGATCCCCTGCCGGTCGACGGCCCAGTTGAGCGCCTGCCGCACCGCGAGCTCACTGACCGGGCTCGTGGGCTTCCTCATGTTGAACTGGAAGCCATAGGCTGGACCCTTCTGCGGACCTTGCACGAAGGTGAAGCGCTTGTCGTTCCGCAGGCGCGCGTAGTCGGCTTCGGCGAGGTCGTCGATGAGCAAGTTCTCGCCGGACTCGAGCGTCGCCGTCTTCGTGCTCGGGTCAGGGACCCGACGGCCCCGCATGCCATCGAAGTACGCGGCGCCCTTGTTGCTCCGGAATTCCGGACCCCATTTGTAGTCGGGGTTGCGCTCCATGATGTTCACGCCGTCCGCGGTGCGACTGATCCATTTGAACGGGCCCGTGCCGACCGGCGCGGTGGTGATGACCTCACCGGGCTTGAGCGTGTCGAGCTGCTTGGGGGAGATGATGCCGAAGAACTGCCGCCAGATGGACAGCAGGATCAGCGGCTGCGGGTCTTTGAAGAACATGACCACGGTCCGCGGGTCGGGCGCGTCGATGTGATCCACCGCGCCGAGAAGCCCGGCGGCCTGGGCGGCCTTCGTCCGCGGGTCGACGATGCGCTCGAACGTCCGCTTGACCGCGGTCGAGTCGAAGCGCGTGCCGTCGTGGAACGTCACGTCGTCGCGGAGCGTGAAGGTGTACTTCTTCGAGTTGTCCTCGATCGTCCACTTCGTCGCGAGCCACGGGTGCAGCTTGAGGTCACTGTCCATCGACACCAGCGAATCAGTGAGGTTGCCGACGGTCTCGAATGCGGCGCCGCCGTTGATCAGTGCCGGGTCGAGCTGGGTGTTGTCCTGCGTCTGCCCCCAGGTCAGCGTCCCACCGCGCTTCGGCGCCGCGCTCGGCGTCGCCGCGGCGGGCGCGCTCGTCGCCGGGGCGCTGGTGCTCGGCGTGCACGCGGCGAGCGCCGCGGCCGCGGCGGCGGTCCCCCCAAGCACGAGGAACTCGCGCCGATCTAACTTGTCCAATCGCCTTGGCGTCCGCGTACCCATCGTCGACCTCCCCCTCATGCCCGTCGGGACCGACCTAGTATGTTCGGCTCGTCAATAACGCTGGTTAGCCGATTGGAACCGCGTCTCTGAGATGTCTATTTGACGTCCGCAAGATACTGAAGCCGCGGCGATCCGGGGGAGGGCGAACGATGGGCACACGCTCGAACGCACAGCACGGGTCCATGACGCGACGTGACTTCTTGGCGCTGGGCGGGAGCGCAGCCGCCGCGGCGGCCCTTGCTGCATGCGCACCCGCGAATACAGTCGCGCCAAGCGCTCCCGCAGGGAGCGCCCCGGCGGCGCCGAAACGAGGCGGCACCCTGACCTGGGGCCAGGTCGGCGACAACACGCTGATCGACTTCTCGCTCGTCCAGACCTCGAGCGCGTACGAGGTCGCCGGAAACCTCTCGGACGGCCTCGTCGCGATCGACCCCGACGGGAATCTGCACCCCTGGCTGGCGACGAAGTGGTCGATGGAGAGCGACGCGAAGAGATTCAGCTTCACGCTACGCGACGACGTGAAATTCCACGATGGGACGGTCTTCGACTCGACCGCGGTGAAGCGGACCTTCGAGCGCACCGCGGATCCGAAGACCAAGGCGACGCAGGGCGCGGTCTACCTCGGCCCGCTCGATCATGTGGAGACGCCCGACCCGCGGACGGCGATCCTCGTGTATAGGGACCCCCACCCCCTCCTGCTCCTCAATCTCTGGCAGCGGACGCTCGCGATCCTCTCGCCGAAGCAGCTCGACACGCTGAAGCCCGGAGAGATCCTCACGGCGCCCGTCGGGACCGGTCCGTACAAGTTCGTGAGCCGGACCTCGGACGGCGTCGTCACCATGGAGCGGAATCCCGATTACAAGTGGGGCCCCGAGTTCAAGCAGAACCACGGCGCGCCATACCTCGACACGATCAAGTTTCGTAGCATCCTCGAGGCCAGCACACGCACGGCGACGCTCGAGTCGGGCGAAAGCCTGCTCGTCGAAGATCTCCCCGATGCCGACTACGCGCGCCTGCGGAACGACAAGCGATTCGCGTTCGTGCAGGTCGCGCGCCGGGGTCCGGGCTACGGATTCCTCTTCAACACCAAGAAAGCACCGGCGAACGACATCGCTGTACGTCAAGCGATGAACTGGGCAGTGGACCGGCAGGCCATCGTCGATCGGGTCCTGTTCGGCGTACATCAGCCCCTCGTCGGTCCGCTGACCGAGGGCGTGTGGGGCCGCCTCGACGATCTCGAGAAGACCATTCCGTACTCGGGCGACAAGAAGAAGGCGGTTGACATCCTTGAAGCCGCCGGATGGAAAGTGGGCGCGGACGGCATCCGCGAGAAGGGCGGGCAGAAGCTCAGCCTTCTTCTGGTCGAGCAGCCGGACTACCCAAAGAACGACATTGCCGCCGCGTTGCAGCTGCAGGTCCGCGAGATCGGCATCGACTTGAAGGTCCAGGTGATGCCCGCTGCCAACTTCTTGGATTTCGTGCGCGCCTACAAGCACGACATGTGCGACACGCGTGGCGCGAACTTCGACCCCGACGAGCTGCGGCAGCGTTTCTCAAGCTCGGGGGTCGGGACGCTGAACTACGCCAATCTCACCGACCCTCAGCTCGACTCGCTCCTCGTGAAGGGTCAGCTCGCACCGGTCGGCTCCGACGCGCGCCGACAGGTTTACGCCGATGTCCAGCGCCGGATGATGGACCTCTTGCCGATGCTTTCGATGATCACGCCGATCAGGACGTACGCGATGACCAGCCGGCTTCACGAACTCCGGGCGGACGTCACCGGATCGACCGCGCTGCCGATGACCGACGCTTGGCTGGACGGCTGAGGCCCGCCAGATCGGAGGCCGCTACTGCGCCAGGTGTTCGCGGACCCGTTGCGCGATGCGCAGGGTCGGGCGCCGCGGATCGCGCGTGCGGTGGCCGCGCACCTTCTGCTGGCAATATGCGTATAGCGCTTCGTAGAGCGGGTGCGTCACGCGAAGCTTTGCGTCGTCGTCCTCGACGGTCGCGCGGACCCCACTGATGATCGCCTCGAGTCCGATCGACTCCGTGCGCTTGCGTGTGCCGGTCGGTGTGTCCGCGCCGCGCACGATGAGTCCCATCTCGACGAGCGCGGGGTCGGATGAAAGTCCGAGCTTCTCGACCATGACCTCGAAGGTGCACTTCGGCCCCGAGTGCCCGAACTCGGCATCGACCATGTCGAACGTCCGACCGACCGGCTTCCGCCGGGCGTTCGGGTCCACGAAGACGAACTTCGCCTTGGAGTCCACGAAGCGGCGGATGAGCCACGGGCAGGCGGTCCGATCGACGTGCAGATTCTCGCGGGTGATCCAGACGGGCACGGGCTACGTCACTTTAGCGCGACGTCGCCGGCGCGCCCGGACTGCGGGCTCGCTGTCGAGAGCGGACGCGCGCTCCGCGTACGCGGCGATGCGCTTCTCGCAATCGCTGATCGCGCTCGCCGCGCGCTTCGCGGTCGACGTGCTGAAATGGTCGCGCGAGCGCGCCATCGCGTACCAGCGCCGGATCTTCTCCAGATCGTTCTCGAGCTCCTGGAATTCCTCGAACGTGAAGACCGCGTGCTCGCGCTCGCGCTCGAGGTGCAGCAACAGGGCTTCGCATGACGCGACGATCTCGCTGTACTCGCGCTCACGCTCCTTCTGGAACGCCGCCACGATGCGGCGCTCGTCGCTCGGCTTGAGCTTAGCCACGACGGTCGTCGCGGTGCCGCCGGCGCCGTCGATTCGCCGACTCGTCTCGCGGATCCAGCGCTCGGCCTCGGCGCCCGCGGGGAGCGCCGCGACGCCATCGCGGACCAAGAGTGCCCCAGCTCGGCGGATCTCGCGCCAGACGAAGGCGCGGGTCCGCGAGGGGGTCGTCGGGACGGTGTAGATAAGGAGAAGCCAGCGTCGGGCCACGCGTGCTATGCTAACGAACGTTACTCAATTTCTGACGTCGGAGGGGAGCAGTCATGACCAAGTGGATGACCCGCGAGCACCCGCGTGTGGATCGAGTCGTCTGTCCCTGGCTGATCGACAAGTTCATCGACAAGAACGCCGAGTTCCTATACGTGCCGGCCGACTCGCTGATGGATGAGGCGAAGAAGCAGGGTGCGACGCCATACGACGGGAAGAAAGGCGTCGACATGGAATTCGGCCATCACGGCGCGGAGTGTAGCTTCGACGCCTTCCTCAAAAAGTACGACCTCACAAAGAACGATCCGGCCCTAGCCTACATGGCGCTCGTTATCCGGGGCGCGGACACCGAGGACAAGACGTGGGCTCCTGAGGCCGTCGGTCTCGAGGCCGTCCTCGAGGGCGTTCGCGAGCTCCACTATCCGAACGACCAGGCGCAGCGCAAGGCCTCGTACCCGATCATCGACGCGCTCTACGCGTACTGCAAGAAGAAGGTCGCCGGCAAGTTCGTGGCGTCAAAGGGTTGGTCCGGCCCCGCATGATCGGTCTCTCCTGGCTGTCTCTCGACGGCAAGAAGCTCCTTGTCACGCGCATCCTTCGCACCTTCGTCTACGGCTACCTCGCTGTCGTGCTCGGTATCTACCTCGACCGGCTCGGCCTGAGCGCAACGGAGATCGGCGTCGTCTTCAGCGCCGCGATCGCGGGCTCAGCGCTCATGACCGTCCTCTGGTCACTCGTCGCCGACCGTATCGGCCGCCGCAGGACCGTCGTCTTCATGGCCGGGCTCATGGCGGTCGGTGGCCTGATCTTCGCGCTCACCAGCAACTTCTGGATCCTGCTTCTCGGCGCCTTCACCGGCACGATCAGCGCGACGAGCTCGGAGGTCGGCATCTTCCAGACCGTCGAGCAGGCGATCCTGCCACAGACGGCCCCGAACGAGCGCCGCACCTGGCTGTTCTCGATCTACAACACCGTCGCAACGTTCGCCGGCGCATTCGGCTCGCTCGCGGCCGCCTCGGTCGGCCTCTTCGCCGCGCTGGGGCTCCAGGGCGCGGATGCGTACCGACCCCTCTTCTACTTCTACGCGGCGGTCGGTCTTGTCAACCTGCTGATCTTCCTGACGCTCTCGGACAAGGTCGAGACGGCCAAGATCCAAGGCGAGCGCAAGTTCCTGGGCATCCACCGCTCTACCAGAACTGTGGTGAAACTCTCGTTCCTCTTCGGCCTCGATTCGTTCGCCGGCGGCTTCGCGGTGGAGTCGATCATCGCGTACTGGTTCTTCCTGAAGTGGGGACTGCCGACCGAGCAGCTGGCGGTCGTCTTCTTCTGGATGAACGTTTTCTCAGCGCTCTCGCTTCTCGCGGCCGGCTGGCTGGCGGCGCGGATCGGCCTGCTGAACACAATGGTCCTCACGCACCTCCCGTCGCACATCTTCCTCATCCTCATCCCACTCGCTCCGACGGCGTGGCTCGCGGTGGCATCGCTTCTTGTGAACCGTGCCATCTCTCAGATGGACGTCCCCACGCGGCAGTCGTACACGATGGCGGTCGTCGATCCGGACGAACGGACCGCGACCGCGGGTATCACGAACGTCGCTCGAAGCGCGGCCAAGGCCGCGGCACCGACGTTCGCCGGGATGGCGATCAACGCCGCGGCACTGGGTCTCCCGTTCTTCATCGCCGGTGGCCTGAAGATCCTCTACGACGGGCTCATCTATCTCAACTTCCGCAACGTGCATCCACCCGAAGAGGCGGAGATCCAACGCAAGAAGCAGCTCGCCGCGCAGGCGCGAGCGAGCGGAGCCACCTAACTCATTCGAGCCACGTGTCGGTCAGCGCATAGGTGTTGATCCCCGTCGGGTTCACCTTGAGGCCGTGCAAGCGGTTCGTCATCCCGTACGTCCTGATCACCGAGATCATCGAGAGCATCGGCATCGTGTCCATCAAACGGCGTTGCACGTCTGCGTAGACCTGCTTGCGCGCGTCGGTGCCGACCGGCGTGTTCTGTCCTTTTACCAGGAGATCGTCCAACTGCGGGTCGGCGGTGTTCGCGAAGTTCGTCGATCCGATGAACTTGGAGTGATAGCGCCCGCGCAGCTCGTCCGGATCGATGTTCGCGCCCATCGAGTCGCAGAGGTCGTGCTTGTACGAGCCGCGGGTGAAATCGAAGAACGCGGCGCTCGGCATCTTCTGGACCTGCAGATCGATGCCGATCTCCTTGACCTGGAGTTGCAGCGCGTCGGCCAGGTCGTTCTGCGGGTAGGCACCGGCATTCGCCGCGAGCACGAGGCTCAACCTCTGTCCGTTCTTCTCCCGGATGCCGCCCGCCCCGACCTTCCAGCCGGCGGCATCGAGGATGTCGGCGGCCTTCTTCTTGTCGCCCGAGTAGGGAATGGTCTTCTCGATGTCGTCGAGCCTTCCCCACACCCCTTCGGTGAGCGGGCCGACGAGCGGGTGATGCACGCCGAATAGGACCTTGTCGACGATGCTCTGCCGGTCGACGGCCCAGTTCATCGCCTGCCGGACCGCGAGCTCGCTTACGGGGAACTTCTTTACATTGAAGAAGAAGCCGTAGCCCGGTCCCTTCTTGCCGGCCTGGAGGAACGTGAAGCGCTTGTCGTTCTTCAGGCGGACGTAATCGGCCTCCGGCAGATCGTCCACGAGCAGGCTCTCACCTGACTCGAGCGTCGCCACCCGGGTGCCGGGCTCGGCGATGCGACGGAGCTTGATCGCGTCGAAATACGTGCTGCCGTGATTCGCCGCGAACGCCGGCGCCCACTTGTAATCGGGATTCCGCTCGAGCGTGGTCTGTCCGTCAGCGGTCCGGCCCGCGAACCGGTAGGGACCCGTGCCGATCGGAGTGGTCAGCGGCTCCCCGGGCTTCAGCGTCGCAAGCTGCTTCGGCGAGAGCATGCCGAACCAGGGACGCCACAGCGAGACCAGCAGCAGCGGATTCGGCTCCTTGAAGAACAGGATCGCGGTGCGGGGATCCGGGGCCTCGGCGTGGTCGAGCGGGCCGAGCAGGGCGAGCGCCCGGCCAGCCTTCGTCGCCGGATCAACGATTCGCTCGATCGTCTTCTTCACCGAGGTCGAATCGAACGGTGTTCCGTCGTGGAACGTGACGTCGTCGCGCAATGTGAACGTGTACTTGGTGGCGTTGTTCTCGATCGTCCACTTCGTCGCGAGCCACGGCTGGATGTTGAGATCGCTGTCTGCGGCGACGAGGAAGTCGAAGATCTCGCCGTCGATCTCCTGCGCGCTCGCCTCCGTGGCGACATGCGGATCGATGACCGAGTTGTCCAGGATCTGTGCCCAGATCAGCGTGCCGCCGCGCTTCGGTGTCGCGGTCGCGCTCACGGCCGTCGCGCTCGGGCCTCCGCCCGTGGTGGGTGCGCATGCCGCGAGCGCCGCGGCCCCGCTCAATGCGAGAAACTCGCGTCGATTCACGAGCCCATTCCGGCTGACCGTGCGCCTGCTCATGACTTCCCTCCCCGAATCCACGGCTAGTATCTTTGCGGTGTCAAGCGCGTATCTCAGTAGAAATGGCGATCCTGCGGATAACGGGTGTCATCGGCTTTACGAGCCGAGCGCCTCGAGGAGCTCCGTGCATGTTCCGGCGTCGGTGATGAGTCCCTTGATGATCCCGCAGCGATGGGCTCCGAGGATCGAGGGGATCCGTTCGGTCCCCGTGGCGATCGCGACGACGTTGGCGGCGCGCAGCTGTCCGAGGGACAGCCGTATGGTCCGCGCATCGAGCTCGGTGCCGATCGGCCGCCCGCTCGCGTCGTAGAACTGGCCGATGACGTCTCCGACCGCGCCGCGCGAACGTCCGGTAGCGCGAGGAGAGCGCGCGCGGCCTCGTTCGATGCCGCGAAGACCGGTGCCGGCACGTGCCAGGCCCGCCCACCGTACCGTGCCGCGAGCCCCGCAGCGATGTCGAACGGGCCGTCCTCGGGGGCCCACCACGCACCCGCGCCGATCGCGTCATACACCTGCACGCTCTCTCTCGGCCGGCGCGGCACGGCGTCCGGCAGACGACGGAGCGACATCCCCCAACCGACGGCGATGCGCGACGGCGCGGTCGCGTCGAGGTACCGGGCCGCCGCGCGTATGGCGGCGTCACGGCGGTCCTCCTGGGGCAGTGTCTCCTCGACCAGCGCGACATCGAGCTCGAGGCGCGCTCGCAGCGCGCGCGCGAGCGCGGCACCCCGCGGCCCAATGCCCGACCCGATCGTGCTCGTCACCCGTCATCGAGCGGCGGATGCCGAGCGTGCCAATCCGTCGATCGCTCGTACGCCGCGCCGACGCGCAGCAGCAGCGGCTCGTCGAATGCGCGGCCGACCAGCTGCATCCCGATCGGGAGACCGCCGCGACTGGATCCACACGGCATGGCCAGCGAGGGATAGCCCACGAGGTTCCAGATCGAGCGCAGGCTCGGCGGTCGCGCGCCTGCGGCGAGCTCCGCATGAGATTCGGCGAACGTGATCGGGAGGTAGAACTCCACGGGCATGAGGATCACGTCGATCGCTCGGAAGAGCTCGCGCATCTCCTCGGCGATGACTCGCCGCAGGCGTTGGGCGCGGATGTAGTCCGATGCCGTGTACGGCGCCAGCGCATAGAGGAGCTGGCGCAGGCCGACGCTGAATTTCTCCGGCTCCGAACGCAACCGCTCGGCGTGGTACTCGTACGCCTCCGAGAGGATGACGTTCACGATCGCCTGCCAGCGGGCCGGCTCCGGCATCTCGACGCGGCGGACGATCGCGCCGGAGCCGCGGAGCACGCCGGCCGCGGCCTCCAGCGCGGAGCGGATCTCCCCGTCAAGGGCGTGCTCGCGGTAGAGCGACTCGCCGGGAACGCCCACGCGCACGCCTTTAACGTCGGCCTCGAGCACGGCCCGGTAGTCGGGCACGCGCCGCGTGCTGCTCGTCGGATCGCGCCGGTCGACGCCGGCGATCGCCGCGAGCGTGAGCGCGACATCCTCGACCGTGCGGCACAGTGGACCCATGTGATCGAGCGACCACGAGAGCGGCGCGGCGCCGCGAACGCTGACGCGTCCATACGTCGGCTTGAGCCCGACGATCCCGCAGTTGTTGGCGGGCCCACGGATCGAGCCGCCGGTATCCGAGCCGAGCGTGATCGTCGCGAGTCCCGCTGCGACGGCGACACCGCAGCCGCTGCTGGACCCGGCCGGGATGCGGGTCGTGTCCCACGGATTCCGGCCCGTCGCGAGCTGTCCCTCCTCCGTCGGCCAGCCGTACGCCAGCTCGTGCATCGTGAGCTTGCCAAGCAGGACCGTCCCGGCGGAGCGGAGGCGGGCGACGCATGTGGCGTCCTCGGTCGGCACGCGGTCCCAGAAGACCTTCGAGCCGGCGGTCGTACGAATGCCCTTGGTCGCGAAGAGATCCTTCAGCGCGAGCGGAACACCCAGCAGCGGGCGCGGATCGTTCTGCGCCAGCGCGGCATCGGCCGCCTTCGCCTGCGCACGCGCATGGTCGGCCGTGACCGTGATGTACGCGCGCAGCCCGCGATCGAGGCGCTCGATCCTGCGAAGGAGCGCCTCGGTCACCTCGAGCGCGGTGAAGCGCTTGCGCCGGTAGCCCTCGCTCAGCTCCGCGGCCGTGAGGTAGCACACCTCACGTTCGAAGGTCACTCCGGCGAGCGCGCCGCCCGGCCATCGGCCGCATGCAGGTCAGCTATCAAGCCACACGTCGGTCGCGGGATATGAGTTGATGGCCTGGGGATTGAGGCGCAGGTCCTTGACGCGGTTCGCCATCCCGACCGTCCGGATGACCGTGATCATCGAGAGCATCGGCAAGAGGTCCATGAGCCGGCGCTGCACGTCGTAGTAGATCTGCCTTCGCTGATCCGACCCGAACGGCGCGAGCTGGCCCTTCACCAAAAGGTCGTCGAGCTGTGGGTCGGAGAGGTTCGCATAGTTCACGCCACCGATCGACTTCGAGTGGTAGCGCAGCCGCAGCTCGTCGGGGTCGAGGTTGGCTCCCGCGGTATCGACGAGGTCGTGCTTGTACGCGCGCACGAAGTCGAACCAGTTGTTGATCGGCATCTTCTGCACCTGCAGATCGATCCCGATCTCACGGACCTGGAGCACGAGTGCGTCCGCGAGATCGTTCTGCGGGATGCTCCCCGCGACGGCCGCGAGCACCAGGCTGAGACGCTGCCCACCCTTCTCGCGGATCCCGCCCGCGCCGACCTTCCAGCCGGCGCCTTCGAGGATGTCGGCGGCCTTCTTCTTGTCGCCTGCGTACGGGATCGTCTTCTCGAGCTCGTCGAGCCGACCCCATACCCCCTCCTGCAACGGACCGACCGTCGGGTGATGGACGCCGAACAACACCTTGTCGACGATGCCCTGTCGGTCCACTGCCCAGTTCATTGCCTGGCGCACCGCGAGTTCGCTCACGGGCGCCTTCTTCATGTTGAACTGGAACCCGTAGCCGGGTCCCTTTCGCCCGAGTTGGACGAACGTGAATCGCTTGTCGTTCTTCAGACGCGCGTAATCCGCCTCCGGTACATCGTCGATGAAGAGGCTCTCACCCGATTCCAGCGTCGCGGTCCGCGTGCTCGCCTCCGGCACGCGGCGGAACTTGATGGAGTCGAGATAGGGCGTCGCTCGGTTCTTCCTGAACTCGGGTCCCCACTTGTAGTCGGCGTTCGCGGCGATCGTGGTCAGTCCGTCGGCGGAACGGCTGACGAACTTGAACGGTCCGCTCCCGATCGGCGACTGGATGACCTCGCCCGGCTTCAGCGTGTCGAGCTGTTTCGGCGAGATGATCCCGTACCACGACTTCCAGAGCTGAAGGAGCAGCAGTGGATTCGGGTCCTTGAAGAAGAGGATGACCGTCTGCGGATCGGGAGCCTCGGCATGGTCGAGCACCCCTAGCGCGGTGTTGACCTGGGCCGCCTTCGTAGCCGGATCGGCGATCCGCTCGATGGTGCGCTTCACCGCAGATGAGTCAAGAGGCGTCCCGTCGTGGAATTTCACGTCATTCCGTAATGTGAAGGTGTACTTCTTGGCGTCATTCTCGACCGTCCACTTCGTCGCGAGCCACGGTTTGATGTTCAGGTCGGGATCGAGAGCGACGAGCGAGTCGAAGAGGTCGCCGGTGATCTCCACCGAGCCGCCCTGCCCGAACAGGGGCGGATCCAGGATCACGTTGTCTAGCGCTTGCGTCCAGGTCAGCGTCCCTCCACGCTTCGCGGCCGCTGTCGCCGCGGCCGAAGCCCCCGCTGATGCGGTCGGCGCCGTCGTCGCCGGCGTGCAGGCCGCCAGCGCGGCGGCCGCTGCGACCGTCCCTGTGAGTTTGAGGAACTCTCGCCGATTCAGCTCGCTGGATCGGTGCGAACGTCGCGATGCCATCCCCGACACCCCCAGGCCGTTCTCTTGCTGCCTGAGTATCTTACCGGAGTCAACTTCGTATCTCAGGCGGTGCGCATGGCCCGCTAACCTACGTTCGCAGCGCGCCAGGGAGGAGCACGTCGCACGCCCACGCCCCCCTCAGTACGCGCAGAGCGTTAGCGCCCGCTCGCTGACCGGTGTGGCTACTTGACGACGATCTTGCCGGTCATGCCCTCGTTGATGTGATAGCTGCACACGTACTTGTACTCGCCCGGACTGGTGAACGTGTAGCTGAACGTATCGCCGCCGCGGCCCATCGGACTGTTCGACTGGAAGAACTTATCGACTGACACGACGTCGTGCTGCGCGTCGCCGGACACGATCTCCCACGTCACCGTCGCACCCGCTGCGACGACGAGCTCGTCCGGCGCGAAGAAGTTGTCTCCCATCGACACCCTTCCCGAACGCGCCGGCGTCGTGCTCGGGATGCCGGTTCGCGCGACGGCCGTCGCCGCGCTGGCCGCGCTCCCGGCGACGCGCGGCGTCACCACGACGTCGTCAAAGCAGGTGACCGAATCGGCCTTGGTCCATAGCCCGACGCGCCCGGCCTTATACGTTGCGTCGGTCGCTTCCACCACCAGCTGCCCGTTGAGGAAACCGCGTAGCGACTCACCGGAAACCTCGAGCCGCAGCTCCTGCCACTCTCCGCTCGCGACCTTCATGCTGCCGTCCTTGATGCCGCTGCGACGCCCGCCGGCGTACTTGTAGAGATTCACGTTCCCCTCGAGCGCGTTCGCGCGAAGGATGTAGTAGTTGTCCTTATCCTGAACGCGGGCGATGATGCCGGCGGCCTGATCGGTCTTTCCCGAGATCGCCTTGAAGCGCGTGGTTACCGTGACATCGCCGTACACGGTCGGGCTCAGCGCGATCGCCGGGAACTCGGCGTCGGCGGTCTGGCACAGCGCATTCGGCTTGCTCGGCGCATCGGACTCGGCGCGGACCGCCCACGAACCTGAGAACACTTCCGCGCCCTTCGGCGCCGAGCTCACGGATTCGGCGTCAAAGCTCCATGACGCCGCCTCGCCGGTCGAAGGAGGGCTCGTGAATTTCACTGTGGGCGTCCCTTCACACGCCGTGAGCGTGATCGTCAGCACGAGCGCGAGCACCGCAGTGAGTCGAAGCATGCGCGCCACCTCCAGCCGCTAGACGAATCGATCGACGAGGATCGCGGCGGCGCCCGCGAGGCCGGCACTGGTGATGACGCGATGCGCCGGCTCGAGACGATCTAGGCCCAGACCGAGCGCGAGCGCGACGAACAGGAAGGCCATCACGCCGCTGCCGATGTCCTCGAAGCTCAGCCCGAGCAGCACCGGGTAGTCGACGTCGAGGTTCGCGCCGTTGGCGATGATGAGCGCGGCACGCCAGACGAGGAACGCCACGACCGCTGCCGCGGTGGCGATCGCGATGCGCCGACGGTCCCTCGACCAGGCCCAGGCGTACAGCGCGCCCGCGACAGCGATCGCCGTGATGATCGCGCCGAGCGCGATGAGCCACGGTGGCGGCGCGTACATCAGGTCGCCTCCTCGTGTCGTCGGGCTGCGATGGTACAAACTCCGCGAGTCAGTGAGCCTTCCACCCGACCGTAGACCCTCGTTGCGCGAGCTGGCGGCGTACTTCCTCAGGCTTGGAGCGATCGGTTTCGGCGGCCCCGCCGCGCTCGTCGGCTACATGCGGAAGGATCTCGTCGAAGAGCGCAAGGTCGTCACCGAGCAGACGTACAACCTCGCGCTCGCCCTCGCGCAGATCATGCCCGGCCCGCTCGCGGCGCAGACGGCGATCGCGATCGGGTATTTCGAGCACGGCGTAGCCGGAGCGACGCTCGTGGGTCTCGCGTTCATCCTTCCGTCGTTCGCGCTGGTCATCGCCATCTCCTGGCTGTACGTCGCCTACGGCGGCCTTCCGGCGATGCAGGCCCTCTTCTACGGGATCGGCGCCGTCGTGATCGCGATCATCGCGATCGCGGCGTATCGCCTGGCGCGCGGCACCAACAAACGAGATCCGCTCCTGTGGGGCATCTTCGTCGCGCTCTTTGTCGCCACGATCTGGGCGCAGGCCGAGCTCGCGGAGCTCTTCATCGCGGCGGGCGCGCTCGTCATCATCGTGCGCGCTCGGCCTCGTTTCGGTCGCCGAGCCGCGATCGCTGGACTCGTGCCCTTCGTCCTGACGCCCGCGGCGGCGTGGACGGGCAACGTCCTCTTGGATCTGCTCGCGTTCTTCATCAAGGCCGGCGCGTTCGTGTTCGGCAGCGGCCTCGCGATCGTCCCGTTCCTGCACGAAGGCGTGGTGAAGGAATTCGGCTGGCTCACGGAACGCCAGTTCCTCGATGCGGTCGCGGTCGCGCTCATCACCCCTGGGCCCGTCGTCATCACCGTCGCGTTCATCGGCTATCTCGTCGCCGGCTTTGCGGGCGCGACAGTCGCGTCGATCGGCATTTTTCTGCCGGTCTACTTCTTCACGATCGTCCCCGCGCCGTGGTTCCGGCGACACCGCGATAACGCGCAGCTGCGCGCCTTCGTGAGCGGCGCGACGGCAGCTGCGAGCGGCGCCATCGCGGGCGCGGTCGTCGTCCTCGCGCAGCGCGCCATCGTCGACGTGCCCACCGCGGCGATCGCGCTCACCGGACTTGTGCTACTCGCCCGCTTCCGACTGCCCGAGCCTCTCCTCGTCATGGCTGCCGGCGTGGTGGGACTGCTCCTGAGCCGCTGACGCGAGCGCGAGAACCTTCGGAGGCCGTCGCCGCCTAAGGTTACGCCTTCGCCTTGCCCTTGTAGCGGTACCGGAGCTCGACGACGCCCGTACCGAACGACTGCGACGACTCGAGCGACAGCAGCGTCGGATCGATGCCGTCCTTGAACAGGCGCTTGCCCTTCGCGACGACGACCGGATGGAGAAACAGCTGGTACTCATCGATCACGCCCGCGTTCGTCAGTGAACTCACGAGCTTGGCGCTGCCGACGATGAGCATGTCCTTGTCCACCTCACGCTTCAGCTTGTTGACCTCCGCCGCCCCGTCGCCTTTGACGATGCGGCTGTTCTTCCAATCCGCGCTCTTGAGGGAGTTCGACACCACGTACTTCGGCATGTTGTTCAGAAGATCAGCGAACGGATCATCCTTCTGGTTCGGCCAGTGCGCGGCGAACTCCTGATACGTCACTCGACCGAGCAGCAGAGCGCCCGCGGATTGGAACGCATTGCCGATGGGCTCGCCCATCTTGTCGTCGAAGAGCCCGTTCTGCAGCTGCCACTTGTCGGGCGACTCCATGACCCCATCGATCGTGAGGAATGTCTGTGCGATGACCTTTGCCATGTGCGCTCCTCCTTGCATCCGTTGGACGGCACTGCCGCGCGAAATTCATCGGTGGACTACTTGGCCCACGTCTCCTTGAGGACGCGCAGCGCGTTGCCGCCGGCGATCTTCGCGACGTCTGTGTCGCTGTAGCCGTGCTTGCTGAGCCAGCGGACCGCGTTGCGCATCGCCTCGCCGGGGTTCTCCATGCCGTCGACGTACTTCACCGGCGTGTACGCCGGCCCGCTGTCCCGGATCGCGGCGAGCGAGAGCTGCTGCGCGAAGGCGCTGTGCAGGCCGACGTGGTCGCCGAAGAGCGTGTCCGGGCCGAGGCCGACGTGGTCGACGCCGATGAGCTGCACGCAGTACTCGACATGCGCCATGACCGCGTCGAGGGTGTGCGGCTTGCCCGGCACCTGCGAGGTGTGTGGCGCGGCCTCCACGCCGATGACGCCACCCTTCTCCGCCATCTTCTTTAACGTCTCGTCGGTCTTCATGCGGCGCGAGTTCCACAGCCCGCGCGCGCCGGCGTGCGTGATCGTGATCGGCTTCTCGCTGGCCTCGAT
Organism: Chloroflexota bacterium; assembly: GCA_005887995.1. Taxonomy (GTDB): domain Bacteria; phylum Chloroflexota; class Limnocylindria; order P2-11E; family P2-11E; genus CF-39. Next base: position 1,832 of record VBJD01000069.1, on the reverse strand, counting down.
GACCTCGAGGCCGGTGCGGTCGCCGCAGTGGGCGATGTCGATCGTCATGCCGAGGCGGTTCATTCGCTTCACGACCGAGCGCCCCAGGTCCGAGAGGCCCGAGTCGTTCTTCTCGCGCAAGCCGGAGCCGAGCGCGTTCGCCTCGCTGTACGTGATCCCCATGCCGCGCACGCCGAGCCCATAAAGCACGTCGACGCGGTCGACCTCGTTCTCGATCGGCGTCGCCGCCTCGAACCACGGAACGAACGCGATGCGCCCCTCGCGCTTCGCGCGCAGAAGGTCGTCATAGCGCGAGGCGACATAGACGAGGTCCTGATGCGCGAAGTCGGAGTAGCGCGTGCCGAGGTCGAAGATCACGTCGTCCCATTTCCAGCCCTTGTTCGACGTGATCGTGGCCGTGCCATCCATGAAGTTCTCGAAGACCACGTCGGTGTCGGAGATCGCGAGACCGGCGTAGCCCGTGGCGTCGCGGCCGGTGCGCCGCTGCTCGAGGCAGCGCGCCATGTCCTCGGGGAAGATCGAGGTATGGTCATGCATCGACACGATCTGCTCGCGATCGAGGATCGCGCGCGCCCGCCTCTCTTCCGCTTCCGAGAGGTCGACGGTCCTCGATGGCACTCGATCGACGTCCTTCGCGAGCCGGATGTCTGGGTAGTCGTCGCCCTTCTTCAGATAGGAGTAGGACCGATAGCCGTCGTAGGTCTTCTTCGACATGCTCATGGTCTCCAGTCGCGGTACTTGATGTGCGCGGGGTCGCTCTTCGCGAGGGGGAACTGCTCGAGGCGGTCGTAGAGCCATTCGAACCATTCGAACGCGGCGGGATTCGTCGGACGGTACTGGCCGAGGTAGCCGCGGAACTTGCGCCACGTGAGTCGGACCATCCCGCCGTTGAGCTCGTCGACGAGATGCAGCGGGATCATCCGCGAGTGCACGAGATAGCCGAGGTTCTCGTAGTTGATGCAGGCTTGGAGAATCGCCTGCTCGAGCTCAGGGCCGAGTGCATGGACCTGATCCATCGGGGCATCGTCGGGGAGCTCGAAGATGCGCCGCGCGTTGCGCGAGTACAGATCTGGCGGCGTGACGGTGCGCATGAGCGTGAGCGCGGTCTCCTGCTTTCGCGTCGCGAGCCAGGCGCGGAACTGCACCGTCGCGTAGACGAAGAAGAGGACACCGGTGATGGTCCCGATGACGTTGAACAGGATCTGCAGCTCGACCGGCATGGATGCTCCCCTCCGTCGCTGCGCGCCACGGGCCGCTCCCCTGCGCCCTGACATGATGCCCTCATGCCACGCGTGAAGGCTGCTGGCGTCGAGCTGTACTACGAGGCCCTCGGCGAGGGCACGCCGATGGTGCTCCAGGCGCACGATCACACGCCGTGGCTGTTCGGGCAGGCCCCGGTGTTCTCGCAGCGCTACCGGTTCCTCACGTACGACCGGCGCGGGACGGGGCGCTCGTCGAGCCCGCCCGGGCCATGGACGCCGGCGGATCTTGCGAACGATCTCGCCGCGTTCCTCGACGCTCTCGGCATCGAACGAGCGATCGTTGGCGGCTCAAGCCTCGGCGGCGTGGTGACCGCGCAGTTCGCGGTCGATCATCCCGGTCGTGCGCTCGCGCTGATCATCGGCCACACCGTCCCCTACCTCGACGACGAGGGAAAGGCATGGCTCGCGCGCGAGATGGGGACCGCGCGCTCGGGAGGCGCGGCGATCGTGCGACAGCCGCGCTCCGGTCCCGACGAGAAGGAAGGCCCGCCGACCATGGACCCCGCCTTCGCCGCGTCGGCGTGGGGACAGATGATCACGGCGACCGGCGCCGGATTGGGACGCACGCCG
>VBJD01000068.1 GCA_005887995.1 Chloroflexota bacterium | reverse complement strand
GCGAGCTCATGTACGCGCCGCTGCCCTTGAAGAACAGCTCCTCACCGTCGAAGAACGCAAGCACGATGCGCGAGTGGATGCGCGTGCGATCCGCCGCGAGGATGCGCGCGATCTCGAGGAGCCCGGCCGTGCCTGTGGCGTTGTCATCCGCGCCCGGCGCGGGGTCGATCGACGGACGCCAGCCGGGCGTGCGGTTCGCGGTCGAGTCATAGTGCGCGGACACGAGGGTCCAGCCGGTCGAACCGACAGCGCTGGCCGCGGGATCGATGAACGCGAAGATGTTGTCGAGCGTCATGCCCTGGTACACGTTCTTCCAGGACTCGACCTTCACATCGAGCTTGGCGAGCTCGCTCTTGATGTAGGCCTGCGCCTTCGCGTGACCCGGATGCGTCACCCACCGAGATGAGAACGATGTGAGTGCGGCGAGGTGCGCGTCGAGCTTCGCGGGATCGATCTGCGTGAGGATCTCGGCGATCGGCTTGGGCGTCGGCGATGGCGTGGCGCGCGGCGTCGCGCTCGGCGCGGTCGTCGGGCTCGCGCTGGCGGATGCCACGGAGGTGGACGTCGAGGCTGCGCTTGGCGCGGTCCGGACGGGGGCGCCGCCGCACGCCGCGACCGTGGCCGACAGCGCAAGCGCGAAGAGCAGCCTCATCTCCACAGGACCTAGGAGACGTGCGCAGGTCCGCAGACCTGCAGCACGGCGACGATGGTCATGTACATATGTACAGCGTAGGGAACGACCGAGCGCCCGGAACGGTGCTTAGGCCGCCTGGTCGCGCAGCTGGACCTCCTGGATCTTGATACGCGCGAGGCGCGGCGCTCGACCGAGCTCGAGCCGGCGCGAGAGCTGTGAGAGCACAAAGCAGATGACGAAATAGATGAACGCGACGATGAGCAGGACCTCGATGGGGTTGAAGAACTGCGTGTAGATCGTGCGTCCCTGGCGCAGCAGCTCGAAGACACCGATCGTTCCGACGAGCGACGTGTCCTTAATGACCGTGGTGAGCTGCGCCATCATCGCCGGGACCATGAGACGGAGCGCCTGCGGCAGGATCACGTGTCGCAGCGTCTGCGGATGCGAGAGGCCGAGCGCGCGGGCGGCTTCGGTCTGTCCACGCGGCAGGCTCAGGATCCCGGCACGGATGATCTCGGCCAGCACCGCGCTCGTGTACATCGAAAGGCCGAGCACGCCAGCCCAGAACCGCGGCAGGTCGAAGTCAGGACCGAAGATCGGACGGAAGAGGCTCGATCCCTTGATCCCGAAGTACACGATGAGCAGCAGGACCGGAAGCGCGCGGATCGATTCGATCCACGCGATCGACGGCCAGCGGATCCACCGTCGTGTGGACAGGCGTCCCAGCGCGAGGAGGAGCCCGGCGACGAACGAGACCGCGACGGCCACGACTGAGATGAGCAGCGTCTCGCGAATGCCCTCGCCGAAGAAGCGCCAGATCGCGGGGTCGGCGAACATCGGCCACGTGCTCGGACGTAGGCCATGCGCCTGAAGGAACTCAGTGATGTCCATCAGCGTGCGATGAGCATCCGCCGCTCGAGCGCGTTCACCGCGAAGCCGAGCGGCCCGGTGAGGAACAGGTAGAGCACGGTCGCGGCGCCGAACCCCTCCTCGGCGCGGAACGTTCGCGACTCGACGACCTCCGCGCCGAACAGCAGATCGGCGACGCCGATCGTCGACGCGAGCGACGTGTTCTTCACGAGCGCGATCGCGATGTTCCCGAGCGGGGGCACGATGCTCCGGAACGTCTGCGGCAGTTGGACGAAGCGCAGCATCTGCACGTACGACAGGCCGAGCGAGCGTGCGGCCTCGATCTGCCCCTTGTCCACGCCCAGCAGACCCCCACGAACGATCTCGGCGACATATGCCCCGTGATACAGCGCCATACCGACGCAAGCCGCGCGGAAGATGTTGTCGAAGGTGTCGCTCGCGAAGCGGAAGCCGATGAGTGGCAGGCCGAGGAACAGGAAGAAGAGCTGCACGACGAGCGGTGTGTTGCGGAAGAACTCGACGTACGCCGCGCCGATCCAGCGCAGCGGCCGCAACGGTGAGACGCGCAGCAGGGCGATGCCCGTGCCGATGATCAGCGCGCCGGCGAGGCCGAGCGCGCTGATCTGCACGGTGACCCACAGTCCGCCGAAGAAGTCCTTCGGGAACTCGAAGACGATCGCGCCGGGGATCACCGACCTCCCAGCACGGAGTGGCCGCTAACCCTTAGGCGTCTGTTTCTTGTCGTTCGACACGGGCGTGATGTGCTTCTCGTAGAGCTTCGCCCACGTGCCGCTCGAGATGAGCTGGCCGACCCAGGTGTTCATGAACGCGACGAAGCCCTTGCGGTCGCCGCCGCTGTCCTTCTTCATGCCGATGCCGTACGGCTCGTCCGAGAACGGTTTGCCCACGATCTTGGTGTTCGGGTCCTGCTTGACCAGACCGAAGAGGATCGTCTCGTCGGTCGAGACCGCATCGACCTGCCCCTGCTGCAGCGCGAGCAGGCATGCCGGGTACGAGTCGAGGAGCAGCGGCTTCGCCTTGCCGTCGGTCGCCTTGGTCATGTTCTGCTCGCTCGTCGAGCCCTTCTGCGCGCAAACGGTCTTGCCCGCGAGATCCGCCGCTTCCTTGATGGTGGTGTTGTCCTTCTTCACGAGGATCCGCTGCCCGGTGATGAAGTAGACATCACTGAAGTCGATCTGCTGCTTGCGCTCCTCGGTGATGGTGAACGTCTTGATGATCACATCGGCCTTGCCGTCGGTGAGCGACGGGATCCGCGTCGCCGACACCACGGGCACGTACTCGATGAACGCATCGGGATCGGCGGCCGATCCAAAGATGGCCTTCGCGAGCTCGCGGGCGACGTCGACATCGAAGCCCTCCCACTTGCTCGTGGTCGGAATCTTCACGCTGAACGGCGTGTTGTCCTCCTGCGTGCCGACGCGGATCTTGCCGTTCGTTTGTAGCTTGGACATGTAGCTCATCGGGTCGAACGTCGGCGTCGTTGCCAAGGCCGACGCCGTCGCCGCGGGCGTTGAGGTCGTCGTCGCGCCGCCGCACGCAGCCGCCACGAAGACCACCGCGAGAACGATGCTCAGCTTGCGTGCGATGCCTCTCATGTCTCCTCCTACCCCTCCGCTAGTGCTTGATGACCTTGCTCAAGAACTGCCGGGCACGCTCCTCGCGTGGCCGCTCGAAGAACGTCGCGGTCGGCGAGTCCTCAATGATGCGGCCTTCGTCCATGAAGACGACGCGGTTCGACGCTTCCCGAGCAAATCCGACCTCGTGCGTGATGACGACCATGGTCATGCCCTCGCTCGCGAGCTGGCGCATGACATCCAGCACCTCGCGGATCATCTCCGCGTCGAGCGCGCTCGTCGGCTCGTCGAAGAGCATGATCTTCGGCTCCATCGCGAGCGCGCGTGCGATCGCGACGCGCTGCTGCTGGCCGCCGGAGAGGCGCGCCGGGTGCACGTCGGCCTTCTCGGGGATGCCGACCTTCGCGAGGAGACGCTCGGCGCGCTCGCGCGATTCGCGACGTGAGAGGCCGCGAGCGCGCATCGGCGCGAGCATGATGTTCTCGGCCGCGGTGAGGTGCGGGAAAAGATTGAACGACTGGAACACCATCCCGACATCGCGGCGCAGGCGGTTCACGTCGACGTTCTTCTCGTGGACGCGCAGGCCGTCAACAACGAGCGAGCCGCTGTCGATCGGTTCGAGCCGATTGATCGTGCGGATCATCGTGCTCTTGCCGGATCCCGAAGGGCCGATGACGACGACGACCTCGCGTTCGCTCAGTGAGAGATCGATACCGCGCAGAACGTGCAGCTGCCCGAAGTGCTTGTGCACGTCGCGGAATTCGATCAAGGGGGCTAAGGGTACAGAGAGAGCCCGAGCGAGAGTGGCCGAGCCGGGATGACCGGCTCGGCCACGCTGGACTACTTGTTCAGAACGAGAACGGTGAGCGTGCCGCGGAGGTTGGAGGTCTCAGAGCCGGCGAGCACCGCCGTCACGGTCGTCGGACTCGCGCCGAGGCGGAACGCATCGACGGTCACGGTGTGCGATCCGGGACCGACGTCCACGGATGTCGCGAAGCTCCAGTTCGTCTTGAACGCGTTCGTCGCAGCTGAGATCTCGACGTCGTAGACACGGTATTCGGCGACAGCACCGTCGACGAGGACACGTACCTCGACCTGGACGTAGTTGCCGGCGGCCGAGCCGTTGTTGACGATGCCGCCACTCGTCGACACGAAGAGGACGCTGTTGGCGGTCGTCACGGTCGTGCCCAGGCCCGGCACGAGCGTCGGGTTCACGTTGCTGACGGTGACAGTGCTTGTGCTGTGGACGGTCACGCCGGTCTGACCCGTCGTGCCAGCAGCACCCGTTGCACCCGCGGGGCCGGCCGCGCCATTAGCGCCGGTCGGACCCTGCGCGCCAGTGTCACCCTTCGGGCCAGCGGGGCCGGTGTCGCCTTGTGCGCCGGTCGCGCCTTGCGGACCCTGTGCGCCGGTCGCGCCTTGAGGACCCTCTGCGCCGGTCGCGCCTTGCGGACCCTGTGCACCGGTCGCGCCTTGCGGACCAGTTGGACCCATCGGGCCGGTCGGCCCTTGCGAACCAGCCGGGCCCTGCGGGCCGGTCGGTCCAGTGTCGCCAGTCGGACCAGTCGGACCCATTGCGCCGGTGCCGGTCGACAAGACCACGAGCTCCTCCTGGCTCTTGCAGGTCTCGCCGGACGGGACCGCACGCAGGCCGCCGCTGGAGTTGATGCAGACGCTGAGTGTCGTGTCCGTTTGCGCTACGAAGGGGCGCCACCCATACGCCACACCAGACAGCGCGAGGAAGGAAAGGATGAGAACGCAGACAGCGATGATGCGTGAGCGATCGAACATGCTCGAGAGGCTAGGGGTGAGTCGACTGCTCGCGGTTAGTACGTTCGCTCACCCGCCCGGATAGGAGTTCAGGTACTACCGACCGGTACGAGCGGCAGCTAGTTCCGCCGGCTGCCTGCCCCGACCGGACGCTTTCCGTCCTCTTTCGCCTTCTCCACGGCGTATTGCTCGGACCAGAAAACGACCTTTCCATCCTGCGCATCGACGAGGACGGTGTCGCCTTCCTTGAACTCGCCGGTGAGGACCTTCTGCGCGAGCGGATCGAGGATGAGCTTCTGGATCGTTCGCTTGATCGGACGCGCGCCGTAGGCGGGGTCGAAGCCCTCTGTCGCGATGAGCGCCTTCGCGTTCTCCGTGAGCTCGAGCGAGATCTTGCGGTCTGAGAGACGCTTCGCGAGGATCTGCGTCTCCTTCTCGACGATCTCCTTGAGCTGCCCCGTCGCGAGGTTGTGGAAGATGACGATCTCGTCGATGCGGTTGAGCAGCTCGGGACGGAACTGACCGCGCAGCGCATCCATCACGCGCTTGCGCATGAGGTCGGGCTGATCGACGAGCTCCGCGATGAACGTCGAGCCGACGTTGCTCGTCATGATCACGACGACGTTCCGGAAGGACACCGTGCGGCCGTGACCGTCGGTGAGCCGACCGTCGTCCAGGATCTGCAGGAGGATGTTGAACACGTCGGGATGCGCCTTCTCGATCTCGTCGAGCAGGAGCACCGCGTACGGACGGCGGCGGATCGCCTCGGTGAGCTGTCCGCCCTCCTCGAACCCGATGTAGCCGGGCGGCGCGCCGATCAGGCGCGCGACGGTGTGCTTCTCCATGTACTCGGTCATGTCGATGCGCACGAGGGCCTTCTCGTCGTCGAAGAGGAACTCGGCGAGCGCCTTCGCGAGCAGGGTCTTGCCGACGCCGGTCGGTCCGAGGAAGAGGAACGAGCCGAGTGGCCGGTTCGGATCCTGCATTCCCGCGCGCGCGCGCCGGACCGCATTCGCGACCGCCGTGACCGCCTCCTCCTGACCGACGATGCGCTGGTGGAGGTTCTCCTCCATCTTCAGCAGCTTTGTGACCTCGCCCTCGAGCAGCTTTGTCACCGGGATGCCCGTCCACTTGGCGACGACGTCGGCGATGTCCTCGGGCGTCACCTCCTCGGTGAGCATCTTCCGGCTCTGCTGCAGCTGGGCGAGCTTCTTCTCCGCGGCGGCGACATCGCGCTCGATCTGCGCGGCAGTGCCGTACTTGAGCTCCGCGGCCTTCGCGTAGTCGGCCGCGCGCTCGGCGCGCTCGATCTCAGCCCGCAGGTCGTCGAGCCGCTTGCGCTTCTCGCGGATCTCGCCGATCGCGGCCTTCTCTTGCTCCCAGTGCGCGCGCAGACCCTGCGATGACTCCTTCAGGTCCGCGAGCTCGCGCTCGAGCTTCTGCAGGCGCTCCTTGGACGCGGCGTCGGTCTCCTTCTTCAACGCCTCGCGCTCGATCTCGAGGCGGCGGATCGCGCGCGTGACGTCCTCGAGCTCGGCGGGCATCGAGTCGATCTCCATGCGCAGCTTCGAGCCGGCCTCGTCGACGAGGTCGATCGCCTTGTCCGGCAGGAAGCGGTCGCTGATGTAGCGCGACGAGAGCACGGCCGCCGCGACGAGCGCGGAGTCCTGGATGCGCACACCGTGGTGGATCTCGTACCGCTCGCGCAGGCCGCGCAGGATCGAGACCGTGTCGTCGACCGAAGGCTCGCCGACGTAGACCGGCTGGAAGCGACGCTCGAGCGCGGCGTCCTTCTCGATGTGCCTCCGGTACTCGTCGAGCGTCGTCGCACCGATCGTGTGCAGCTCGCCGCGCGCGAGCATGGGCTTCAGCATGTTCGCCGCATCGACCGCGCCCTCGGCCGCGCCCGCACCGACGACCGTGTGCAGCTCGTCGATGAAGAGGATGATCTGGCCCTCGCTGGCCGCGATCTCCTTCAGCACCGCCTTGAGACGCTCCTCGAACTCGCCGCGGTACTTCGCGCCGGCGAGCAGCGACCCGATGTTGAGCTCGAAGATCGTCTTGTCCTTCAGGCCCTCGGGGACGTCACCGCGGACGATCCGCTGCGCGAGACCCTCGACGATCGCGGTCTTGCCGACGCCGGGCTCGCCGATGAGCACGGGGTTGTTCTTCGTCCGGCGCGAGAGGACCTGGATGACGCGGCGGATCTCCTCGTCACGCCCGATGACCGGATCGATCTTGTTCTTGCGCGCGAGGTCGGTGATGTCGCGTCCGTACTTCTCGAGCGCCTGGTACTTGCCCTCGGGGTTCGCGTCGGTGACGCGCTGGCTGCCGCGCACGTCGACGAGCGCCTTGAGCACACGCTCGCGGGTCACGCCAAGACGCTTCAGCGCCTGGCCCGTGTACCCCGAGTCGGCGGTCATCGCGAGGAGGAGATGTTCGGTGGAGACGTAGTCGTCCTTGAGGTCGGTCATCTCCTTCTGCGCCTGCTGCAGGACGCGGCCGAGGCGCGCCGACGCCGTGATCGACACGTTGCCCTGCACCTTCGCCTGACGCTGCAGCTCGCCGTCGAGCGCCGACGCGAGCTGCGCGGGCTGGACGTTCAGCGCGGTGAGGATGCTCGGCACGGTGCCGCCCTGCTGCTGCACGAGCGCGAGCGCGATGTGCTCGACGTCGATCTGGCTGTGCCCGTTCTCGCGCGCGTAGTTCTGCGCAGCGACGAGCGCCTCTTGTGATTTCTCGGTGAGCTTGTTTGGATCGATCACTCCGCTAACGCTCCGTTACTTGCTCAATCTCGCGGCTGGGCCGCGAGACCGCTCAGGGCTGGTGGACTCGCTCCTCGCGGGTAAACCGCTCGTCGCTCGACTCGCGCTACGGTCTGCATTTCCATCGCTACACATCCCATCGCTACAACAGATGCCGACGAACATCATCGGCGTGGCGTTCGCCGATCTTGCGCAGGCATTCCCTCTCTTCGTCATTCAGCTTCGTCGGCAGCACGACCTTCACCGTGACGTACAGGTCGCCGGCGCCGCCTCCGGCGCGCGGCATCCCCTGCCCCGCGAGCCGGATCGTTCGGCCGTTCTGCGTCTCGGGCGGGATGCGCAGCGAGACGCGGCCCTTGAGCGTCGGCACGGTGACTTCCGCCCCCAGCGTCGCTTCGGCCAGCGCGACCGGAAGCTCCATCCGCAGGTCGTCGGCGTCCCGCGTGTAGAGCGGGTGGGGGTTCACGCGCACGCGCAGATAAAGGTCGCCCGCCGGCGCGCCATTCGAGCCCGGCGAGCCCTGGCCCGCGAGCCGGATGCGCTGCCCGTCGCGCACTCCTGCGGGGACCTTCACGCTGAGGCGGCGCGTCTTACCGCTCGGCTCACGGAGCTCGAGCTGTTGCTCTGATCCACGGAACGCCTCGGGCAACGTGAGCAGGGTCTCCGTCTCGATGTCCTGCCCAGCCACCGCGCGACGTCGGCGGCCGGCGTTCGCCGCGCGGCCGAAGAGGTCTTCGGCGGTGAACGTCCCCGACGTGCCTTCCGCATCGCCGAAGAGGGTGCGGAAGAAATCGGAGAAGTCACCAGCACCGAAGTCGCCGGGGCGATTCGTGGTGTACGACCATTGGAAGCCGCCCGGCGCTCCATTGCCGGCGTTCGCGTAGCGAGCGAAGTCGGGTCCGATCTCGTCGTAGCGCTTGCGCTTCGCGGGATCGGCGAGCACTTCGTTCGCTTCGTTGATCTCCTTGAAGCGCTTCTCCGCTCCCGCGGACTTGTTCACGTCAGGGTGATACTGCCGGGCGAGCTTTCGGTACGCCTTCTTGACGTCCTCAGCGGTCGCGTTCTTCGGAACGCCGAGGACCTTGTAGTAATCCTTGTACTCGACCGGCATACGGCTCTACCTCTGTTAGTGCGCCGGTGGGGTCACCGCCGGGCGCGATGCTTCGAGCTGCGCCGGAGTGACCTTCGGCTGCCCAGGCTGAAGAGCGACCTTGAGTACCTCGTCGATCTGTCCGACCGGCTTGATCTCGACGGTATCGAGGACTTCCTTCGGGATGTCGACGAGATCCCTCTTGTTCTTCTCCGGGAGGATGAAGGTCTTGATGCCCGCGCGGTGAGCGGCGAGCAGCTTCTCCTTCACGCCGCCGATGGGAAGGACGCGGCCGCGCAGGGTGATCTCTCCGGTCATCGCGACGTCGCGACGTACGCGACGGCCGGAAAGGGCCGACACGATCGCGGTCGCCATGGTGACGCCGGCCGACGGACCGTCCTTGGGGATCGCTCCCGCGGGGACGTGAATGTGCATTGCGTGGTCCTCGAAGAACCCCGTCGGGATGCCGAACTCGGCATGGTGCGCGCGCACGTAGCTGAGCGCGGCCCGCGCCGACTCCTCCATGACCTTCCCGATCTGGCCGGTGAGCATGAAGTCCTCGTCCTTGCCATCGATGACCGTGGCCTCGACGGTCAGGACGTCACCGCCGTGCTCGCTCACCGAGACACCGGTGACGGCGCCGACCTGGTCCTCTTCCTCAGCGAGTCCGTAATCGAACCGCTGCGGCCCGAGGTATTCGGAGAGCGTGTCGACCGTGACCTCGACCTTCTCCGCCTTGCCCTCGGCGATGGTGCGCGCGACCTTGCGGCAGATCGTCCCGATCTCCCGCTCGAGGTTGCGGACGCCCGCCTCGCGCGTGTAGCGGCGGATGAGCTCGCGCACGACATCGTCGCTGATGACGAGCTTCGATTCGCCGGTGACCGTCTCGAGGTTCTTCACCGGCTCGGTGGCCACGCCGGTGTCGGTCTTCTTGTCGGTCTCGGCCGCCTTCGTCTCGTCGTCAGCCGGCATGAGGCCGTGCTGCTTCAACTGTCGCGGCACGAGGTAGCCGCGCGCGATGTGCATCTTCTCGTCCTCGGTGTAGCCAGGGAGACGGATGATCTCCATGCGGTCCCGCAGTGGCGGGATGATCGTGTCCTCGACGTTCGCCGTGGTAATGAAGATGACCTTCGAGAGGTCGTACGGCACCTCGAGGTAGTGATCGGAGAACGAGTTGTTCTGCTCGGGGTCGAGGACCTCGAGGAGCGCCGAGCTCGGGTCGCCCCGGAAGTCCGCGCCGACCTTGTCGATCTCGTCGAGCATGAACACCGGGTTCACCTGAGCCGCGGTCTTCATGTTCTGCAGGATGCGGCCGGGCAGCGCGCCGACGTAGGTGCGCCGGTGGCCGCGGATCTCGGCCTCGTCGCGGATGCCGCCGAGCGACATGCGGACGAACTTGCGGCCCATCGCGCGTGCGATGGATTTGCCGAGCGACGTCTTGCCGACGCCGGGCGGTCCGACGAAGCAGAGGATGGGCGCGCGCAGGTTGCGGCTGAGCTTGCGCACGGCCATGTACTCGAGGATGCGGTCCTTCACCTTCGGAAGGCCGTAGTGGTCCTCATCGAGGATCTTGGCGGCGGCGGCGATATCCCAGTCGTCGGACGCGGCCTTCGCCGTACCCCACGGCAGGCTGATGAGCCAGTCGACGTACGTGCGGATGACCCCCGTCTCGGGCGATGCCTGCGGGATCTTTTCGAGCCGCCCGACCTCCTTGAGCGCCTTTTCCTTCACGTTGTCGGGCATGCCGGCCTGCTCGATCTTCTCGCGGAGCTCCTTCAGCTCGGACGTCTGATCGTCGTCGCCGAGCTCCTTCTGGATCGCCTTCATCTGCTCGCGGAGGATGTACTCGCGCTGCGTCTTGTCGAGCGTCTGCTGGACCTCGGACTGGATCTTCTGCTTCAGCTCGAGGATCTCGTTCTGCTTCGCGAGGAAGACGGACAGCACCTTGAGGCGCTCGATGACCGAGCGCTGCTCGAGGAGCTGCTGTCGCTGTTCGAGTGTGAGGTCGGGGCTCGACGCGACGAGATCCGCGAAGTGCGCCGGGTCATCGGTGTTCTTCGCGGTCATCGCGAGCTCGGGGAGGATCGCCCCGCCGTTATCGACGTAGCGATCGAAGAGCGCCTTCACGTTCCGCAGCTGCGCCTCGCGCTCGACCGCGTCGCCGAGCTCCTCGGCGATCGGATCGAACCTGACGCGGAAGTAGCGATCCTCCGGCGTGTAGCCGCTGATCTTCACGCGCTGCAGGCCCTGCACGATGATCTGCGCGCTGCCGTCCGGGATCCGGAGAACACGCACGATCTCGGCGATGGTTCCGATGGTGTGGATCTGCTCGGGCTGGACGTCGTCGATCTCCGCGTCGCGCTGCGCCGCGAGCACGACGAGATGACGCTCCTCGCTCATCGCCGCGGTGATCGCGGCGACGGACTTCTCACGACCCACGCCGAGCGGAACGACCAGCTTGGGGAAGACGACCATCTCGCGCAGCGGGACGAGGGCGAGGTCGTTCGGGTACTCGCGCTCCGGGGTCGTCTTCGGGTTCTTGATGTCTTCGGTCACTTCGTTAGTCCTTTCGTCGCGTGGGTCGGTCTTCTCTGAAACGTTCAAAATGGCGTGGCGTCGTCGGCCGACTCGGTCTCGTCGTCTGACCGCGCCGCGAGCTCGTCGAGCAGGTCCGCGATGTTGCGAAGCTGGAGGAGCATCTTCACCCCCGCCAGGTTCACACCCCGGACCTGCGTGAGATACCTGATCACGCGCACGCGCCGCAGATCGTCGTCGGAGTAGAGGCGGATGTTCGTCTCGGTGCGGACCGGTTCGAGCAAGCCCTCCTCCTCGTAGATCCGCAGGGTCCGCGGATGGCACCCGGCGAGGTTCGCGGCGATCGAGATGACGTACACGGGTCGATTGCGGGTTGCCACGTGCATATCCATATGGCCTA
>VBJD01000215.1 GCA_005887995.1 Chloroflexota bacterium | reverse complement strand
GCGCCGCCTCGGGATCCTCGGAGCTCGAGGAGCTCACGATGGTGCGACCGGCCGAGTCGCGCACGTAGAGATCGAAGTCCGCGGCGCGATTCGCCCACGAGATGACGACCTTCACGTTGTTCGTCGCCTCGAAGCCGGCCGGCGTTGCGACGGTCAACGAGAACGTGTCGCATGGCGCGCTCGACGGATCGCAGAGCGAACTGTCGGCGACGGGCGCGACGAAAGGCCCCGCCGTGTATGCGAGGCTGGAGTTCGTCGGCGAGATCGTTCCGGACGCGGGTGTCGCCGCGCGCGCGGTTGATGCGACGGAATCGGTCAGCGCGACGAGCAAGGCGAGGATCGCGAGCAGTGCGATACGCGAGTCATGACGCATCGATAGGTTTCCCTCCTGGCCTTGGCGCGCGGGCGTATGAGCTTTCGCTCCGCGGCGCCGTTAACGACCAGGCGCTCGTTCCGCGAACGGCGTGCCGGGCGGTCGAGGCGCGACATAAATTTTCGGTAACTGACTTCAGCGCTCGCGAGGCGGCAGACCCACCGAGCGCCGCCAGTGCTGGCGACCCAGTTCGAAGCCGATCGCGCACCCGAGATCGACGAGCTCTTCCTCGCTGAACTCCGCATGAAGCCGCGACCACAGCGCGTCATCAGCCTTGGCCGAGTCGTACGCGATCGCGTAGGTCCACTCGAGAGCGGTGCGCTCGCGGCCGCGATAGCTCTCGATGTCACCGATCTCGTCCGCGAGGTAGCTGTAGCAGAGCTCCTTGAGCCGCTGATCGACGAGGCCGGATCGCAGCACGTTGCGCTCGATCTCGTCCCACGCCTCACGTGCAGCCGGCACAAGACCGCGGATCTCCGTGGCGGTCGCCCCGGCCACCCGCGGCATCAGCGTCGCTCCGTCGCGCCGTCGGCCAGGCCGGCGCCGGGCTCGGCTGGGAGCTCGTCCTGCCTGACGGCCCAGGTCTTGATGACGCGCTGCTGCCCGAACGTCACGGCGATGAACGAGCCGAGCTCGACGATCTGCGCGTCGGTGAAGTGCTCGCGCAGACGCGACCACACGGCATCGTCGGCGCCTTCGGGATCCCAGATGAGCATGCTCGTGTAGAGCAGTGCGGCTTTCTGCCGCGGCGTGAAGCGCGATGACGTCTCGAATCTGAGAAGCTCGGCGTAGTCGTCCTCGGTCAGGCCCTGTTCCCTCCCACGGAGGGAGCGCTGCGAGCCTCAGTATTCGCACTCGATCGTCTTCGAGACGTAGACGCGGCACAGCTCCTTCAGCGAATGCTCGACGATGCCACTCCGGAAGATCCGGTCCCAGGCGTGCATGAACGCCTTCGCGACCGCGGGAACGTGGAAGCGGATCGACTGGGTCTCGGGTCGCGGCGTGCCGATGCGATGCGACTCCTCCAGGTAACGCACGAGCTCCGGATCGCGGAGCGTCCGCTCGTCTACGTAGCTGATGCGTGCCATGGACCCATTGTCCCGCGCAGGATGTACAGCCCGCCGCGAACGCGATCGGTGACGAAGATGTTCTCGTCGCGATCGACGAGCACGTCGTTGAACTGGATGGCCGGCTGACCGGCCGGCGGCTCGGGCACGAAGTGCGCGATCTCGCGGACGTCCTCCGGATCACCGGTGTCGTATACGCGCAGGCCCGCGTTGAAGTAGGTGACGAACACGATGCGATCGCTTTGGAAGGTGCCGGTCCGGTTCTCGTGCACGTTGTGCGGCCCGAAGCGCAGGCCACGCGAGCAGTAGTCGCCTTTCGGGACGGGGAAGCGCGTCCACTCACGCGGTCTCGTCTCGTCGCGGATATCGATGAGGTGAACGTGCTTCGGTGCGCCCTCGCAGTTCGGTTCGATCGCCTCGTCCGTGACGACGACCACGTTGCGCTCGCCGAGCGGCAGGGCGGTGTGCGTATGCGGGTGGCCGCCGTGCGCGCACGAGAGGGAGCTGATGAGGCGCAGCGAGCCATCGGCCGCGACGGCGTAGATGACCAGGCCCGCGTCGAAGTAGCCGCCGTACGCGCGCTCGCCGCGGACGATGACGTGGTGCGCGCCCACATCGTGCCCGTCGGGCAGTCGTTCGCGGTCGCCCTCATGCTGACCGGGCCACCACCAGCGCGAGGCCAGGCGCGGCCGCGTCGGGTCCGCGAGATCGATGACGATGAGGATGCGTGCGTCGTAGCCGCGCTCTCGCGCCGACGCGTACGCGAAACGCGCGCCGTCCCACCAGATGCGATGCACGCCGAGTCCGTCGACGGGAACGAAGCCGATGCGTCTCGGCTCCGCGGGACGCGACACGTCGTAGACGAGCAGTCCGCTGCTCTCTGGGACGCCGACGCGGTACGGGTACTGCTCGTGGTTCGCGAGCAGCATGTCGCCGGCGAGCTGCACCTTGTGCGAATGCGTGCCCTTGGGGACGGGGATCTGGCGAAGGACGCGCGGGCGTGAGAGATCGCTGATGTCCACCACGCTCGTGCCCACCCCGAAGTCGCCCATATGGCCGACGTAGAGCACGTCGCCGTTGCGCATGATCTGCATGCCGTCGCCTCGTCCGTCGAGATCGGTATGACCGACGAGCTCGAGACCGTGCGCTTCGAGCGGGCGGGGGAGCGGGCTCACAACGTCGATTCTGCGGCGATTTGACGCGTCTGCGGAGCGCGCCTAGCCTCGGGAACGGCGTACGCAAACGTTTTCCGGGGAGGATCGAGCACGCCCTCACGCAAGAGCCCGGCATCGCGCCGCACCGCGCGCGGCCGTCGCACGATTCACGAC
>VBJD01000223.1 GCA_005887995.1 Chloroflexota bacterium | reverse complement strand
CCCGGAATAGCGTGCAGCCGGCACGAATGGCTCGAATTCGCCGTGGATCATGCTGTGCGCGCGGTAGCCGACAGCCGCGAATTCGTTGGCGAGGCCCGCGTTCTCCCTTGGGTCATAGCCGTGGTACGGCGCGAGGCGCACGCCCAACGCCGGCAGGAATTCGGTGTACGTGATGCGCTGGACCTCTGCGCTGACGACGCGGCGCGCGATCTGGAACTTCTCTTCGGCGCTGAGCCAGTCGGGAAGCGCCGCCACGATGCGGTTGTGCTCGCGCGCGAAGAGCGTATGCATCATCGTGAGGGCGCTGTTCTCGTTGGCCCGCACGTCGCCCGCGACGACGGCGCGGTCGGGTGTCGCGAGGAGCGCGCCCATGAGGTCCATCGGCGGCGCGGATGCGTCATCGCCGCGGGCGCTGCGACGCGGGAGGTAGCCGTCGGTCGTGAGCATCAGCGCCGCGCCCGGCGTCGCGCCGGGTGCGAGCGGGCCGGCGCGCAGCCACAGCAGGCGGTCTTTCGTCGTGCCGTAGACGTTCGACGCGTCGATGTAGCTGCTGATCGTGTTGATCTGCTGTCGCGGCGTCGCGACCCCGGTGCCCGGCGCGGCGGGCGTGCGCGAGAACGAGATCGCGCCGAAGTCGTTGCGGAACGACTCGAGCGCATCGCCGGCATTGAATGGGAGTGCGGCGCTCCCTGTCGACGTCTCGTCGCGGAGGCCGATGTCGTGGTCGAGGAACTGCCCCCAGACCCAACCCCAGTTCGTGACGCCGGCCTCGGAGAAGATGTTCTGTCCTCGATCGTTGAAGACGCGGTTGCTGACATAACGCGGCGATGGCCCGCTCACCATCGCGGAGATCCCGTCGGCGTAGTTCGCCTGACCGACGCGCAGGTACTGGGTCCCCGCCTGACCCCATGAAGGATGAGTGCGATTGTTCTGACTTCCGTCGAGTGTCCGAACCAGGAGCGACAGACCCGAGGCGGAGGCGGGCGCGCTCGTGAGGGCGAGGCTGATCGTGATGGTCGCGGTAAGGATCGCGACAGAGGTTCGAAGACCGCGCATGTGAACCCTCCCTCCCCTCAGGCCATCCACGCAGAGGTAGGGTTCCGTCGAACGCACCTCCCCCGATGCGTCCGCTGCCATAACGAGGCGCACGAGGGCGCGCATAACGCGGGTAATTCGGGCCATGACCGCTCGCGTCCCTGTTCGGCACACGAGGCCGCGTAGCAGACGAGCGGCCTAGGACGTTCTAATCAGGTCAGCCGCAGAGGAGGTCGAGATGGCACGCAAGATCGATGAGTCGCATGAGACATCGGACTACATGTCAGACCGAGAGACCGTGAGCGCGGGCAAGCTCCACTTCGAGGGCACAGTCGAACTCGGCGGCACGGTGACAGGCCAAATGCTCGGCATCCTCTTCGGGCCAGAGTCGGATGTGAACGGGCGCCTCCGTTTCGGCGGCCCGGTCCAGATCGACGGCACCTTCCGGGGCGCGATCACGACGGACGATGCCCTGCTCGTCGGCGAGCACGCGAAGATCGACGCGGACATCACCTGTGGCGCCGCGACGATCCATGGAGCGGTCACGGGCAACATCACGGCGAAGGACGCCGTCGCCCTCGAGCCGACCTCTCACGTGAAGGGCGATGTGACCGCGCCGGCCCTCAGCGTCGCGAAGGGCGCGACGTTCGACGGGCTCTCGCGCATGGGCACGGTAGCGAGCGCCAAGAAGCGCCCGAACCGCTAAGCGCCGAAAGGCTTCCCCTCCCGATCGCGCCACGGCGCAAGGCCGAGCGATCGACGCTGCGCGTCGGAGAGGTACTTCGCGCCCTCACGTAGTGTGAGCCCGCTCACCCGGTCGCGGCGCGGCCGTAGGTAGTCGTACACGAGCTTCGGCCGCTTCTTGCTCGTCTCGCGCAGCACCCAGCCGATCGCCTTGCGGATGAAGAACTCCTGCTCGTCGAGCATCGAATCCGCGAGCCGCGCAAAGAGGGGCCACTCGCCCTTCCCGACCTTCAGCTGATCGTGCTGCGCGAGCAGCGCCGTGCGGCGGATCCAGAAGTTCTTCTGCTTCCCCCACTTCGGGAGCCAGCGCAGCGACGCCGGGTACCTCGCGACGACGTCACCGATCACCCCGATGGCGAGCCAGTCGACGTGGGCCCAGGTGTTCGAGCCGTCGATGAGATCGATGAGCCACGGCAGGTCGCGCTCCTCGAGGACGCGGCGCCGCCGATCGAGCAGCGCGATCGCAACGGTGCGCAGGTCGTGCTTGTCGGTCGCGTACGCCCCGATGGCCAGCTCACGCAGCGCGCGGCGATCGAGATCCGGATGCTCGCGCGCGTACTCGCGCGCGATGCGGTGGATCTCCGGCAGCGTCACGCCGTAAAACCGTAGGTCGCTTTTCAGGTACGACTTGTCGAATTTGGCGCGCGCCGGCTTCCCCGCCGCGCGAAGCTGACCATCGAGATCCGCCAGGCGGGCGAGCGCGACCAATTACGGTTTCGATTCTGTGAGCCAGCGCTCGATGACGCGCTCATCAAGCCCAGCCAGGTCGAGCTCTCGCTGGCCGCTTGCGAGCACGGGAATCCGCAGCGCGTAGCGATCGAAGAGCAGCGGGTCGACGAGGATGTCGACGCGCTCGATCTCGAGCGGCATGCGCATGCGCACGCGCGTGAGTGCTCGGTACGCCTCGGCGCAAAGCCCGCAGTCAACCTTCTCGTAGAAGCGCACTCGGAGCGCGGACCCGCGCGGCGTCCGTTTGCGGACGAGCGCGAGCCCGCGCCTCAGATTGCCGCGCGTCGTGTCACCAGTTGTTGGGCAGACCAGCTATGTTCGCCGGGAGGCCGCCGTCGATCGGGTGGATGACGTACACGATGCCGCCCGACCCGCCCAGCCACACGTCCTCGAAGTCGGCGCGGTTGTATGTCTTGTGCACCTCGCCCTCGGTCGGGACCGCCGGGTCGTTCGAGATGACGTCGCCGCTCGCCGTGAAGCCGACGATTGTGAGCAGCTGTCCGTTCGTCTTGCCGAAGAAGAACCCGGGGAGACGTCCGTTGATCGACGCGACCAGCGGTATGCCCATCGCGATGAAGCGCTCCGCCTCGTTCAGCGAACGCAGACGCGTGACGAAGCCCTCGAGGTCG
>VBJD01000163.1 GCA_005887995.1 Chloroflexota bacterium | reverse complement strand
GTCGGCGTGGGGCTGACGACCGGCGCCCTCTTGTGGTTCTACATACTGGTAGTAGGTAGGGTCAGGCGAGACAGCACGGCCTGACGCAGACCCCGGCCATCGCGCGACCGTCCTGTCAAAGAAGTCGCTTCTTGAGCTCGAGGTAGCGCTGGATCGTCGCGACGGTCAGGCGTTCGGCGGGCACATCGATCGCGTGCACGCCGCGGCGGCGTAGCGTCGCGAGCGCGCGCGCTCGCGCATCGCGCACCTCCTGCGCGACGACACGCTCGAAGAGAGCGGTCGTCGTGTCGGGGATGCGCGTCGCGGTCTCCTGCAGCTGCGGATCGGCGAGGAGGCAGCACAGCACGAGGTTGTGTCCAGCGAGCCTCGTGACCGCGCCGACGAGCGCGCGCGAAGCCTCCTCGTCGACGAGATCGGTGAAGAGCACGACCAGCGACCGCCGTCCGGCGCGCGCGCGCAGGAACTCGAACGCGGCGCGATAGTCCGACTCGGTCGTCGTCACCTCGATGCGCCGCAGCTCCTCGGTGAGACGCAGGAACTGCCGGCGTCCGCGGCGCGGCGGCGCGTAACGCCGGACCTCGTCGGCGAAGCCGAGCATCCCGACCTCGTCGCCCTTCGCGATCGCGACGTAGCTGAGCATGAGCGCGGTGTTCACCGCATGGTCGAGCTTCGTGAGCGAGCCGAGCGTGCTCGACATCATCCGGCCGGCGTCGAGGAGGATCTGCACGCGCTGCTGGCGCTCGGTCTCGTACTCGACGGTGATCGGACGGCCGCGCCGCGCGGTCGCCGTCCACGAGATCGAACGTGGATCGTCGTCGGGCACGTACTCGCGGAGCCGCTCGAAGATCGTGCCCGCGCCGGGGATGCGCGCGCGGCGCTGGCCGGCGTCGTACGCGAGGCCGCGTCGCAGCGTCACTTCATAACGGCGGATCTCGTGCAGGTCCGGGTAGACGTTCGCGGGCGCCGTCGTCGGCACGCGGTCCTGCAGCTCGACGAGGTCGAGTGGTCCGCGCACGCGCAGGTCGACGTTGCCGAACTGGAACGTGCCGCGGTAGCGCGGGCGCGCGCTGTACACGAGCTCCTGCTCGGCGCCGGGCGCGATCGCGAGCGCGAAGCGACGCTGATCGACCTGGAATGACGGCGGCACGTCATCGGCGAGCATCCCGCGCAGCTCGCGACCGAACGTATTCCGGATGCGCAGCGTCACCCGGTTGTTGACGCCGATCGAAAGCTGCGGATCCGCCTCGCGCTTGATCGCCACGTCTTTCGGGCGCGGCGTCGCGCGCGCATCGAGCGCGGCGAGCACCAACGCGGTCACCACGACGAGCGCCGCGATGAACGCGAACACCGGCGAGATGAACGAGAGCGCCATCGGCACACCGGCGAGCGCGACGAGCGCGAGGAGACGCGGCCGCGGGAGCGGGATCCGGCTTAGCGTGGGACGTCGAGGCGCGTGAGGACGCGCCGGCACACCGCGTCGGCGTCGAGGCCCTCGATCTCGGCCTCGGCGCGAAGGACGACGCGATGGCGCAGCGTCGGGATCGCGAGTGACTTCACGTCATCGGGCGTCACGAAATCGCGCCCCTCGATCGCGGCAGCGGTCTTCGCGGCGCGCAGGAGATGCACACCCGCGCGCGGGCTCGCTCCGAGGATGAGGTCCTGCGACTTGCGTGACTCCTCGACGATGCGCACGACGTAGTCGAGCACGGAGTCCTCGACGGTCACGCGCTCGACCTCGGCCGCGCATTCGTCGAGCGTCCCCGCGGGGAACGGTTCGAGCGTGTTCACCTGGGCCGCGGGCTGGCCCTTGTCGTGCGCGCGCAGGATCTCGCGCTCCTCGCCGGTCGCGGGGTAGCGCACGATCGCCTTGAAGAGGAATCGGTCG
The DNA here is from genome assembly GCA_005887995.1 of Chloroflexota bacterium. Taxonomy (GTDB): domain Bacteria; phylum Chloroflexota; class Limnocylindria; order P2-11E; family P2-11E; genus CF-39. The sequence continues at coordinate 24,259 of VBJD01000163.1, read as the reverse complement.
AGCTCGGCTTCCGGCAGTGGATACGTGCCTTCGTACTCGACGGGGTTCTGGGTCGCGAGCACGATGAACGGACGTGGCAGCGGATGCGCCTCGCCCTCGAGCGTCACCTGCTTCTCCTCCATCGCCTCGAGCAGCGCGGCCTGCGCCTTCGCCGGCGCGCGGTTCACCTCGTCGGCGAGGACGACGTTCGCGAAGATCGGACCCTCCTTGATGCGGAACGCGGTCGTGCTGATCTCGTAGACGGACGTGCCGGTGATGTCGCTCGGCATGAGGTCCGGCGTGAACTGGATGCGCTTGAAGGTGCCGCCGATGAGCCGCGCGATCGTGCGCGCGAGGAGCGTCTTCGCGGTCCCGGGCACGCCCTCGATGAGGAGGTGCCCGCCGAGCACGAGCGCGATGAATGCGAGGCGCACCGTCTCGTCCTGCCCGATGACGATGCGATGCACGTCGCGCGTGAAACGCTCCGCGACCTCACGCGCGGTCATGCGGTCCGCCCCGCGACGAGACGTTCGATCTGCCGGACGGTACGGAGGAGACGGTCTTCGCGCAAGGGACGCGACAGCGCGGCATCGATCGCTCGTGCTTCCGCGGCTCGTGCGGGATCGACCGCGGCGACCGCGTTCGCGACGCGCTCGAAGGGCAGGTCGGGATCGAGACCGAGGTCCCGCGCGAGCGCGAGCCGCAGATCGTTTCTCAGTCGTCGCCGGGCGATCTCGCCGCGTCTGGCGCGACGGACGAGGCCGGCGAAGCCGCGGATGTATTCGAGGCTCGAGCGAGGCGGCCGCACCTCGAGCGGGATCGGCGGACCGAGCCGCCGCCCCGAGAGCGCGAGGTAGAGAAGGGTCGCAGCCGTGACGAAGACGAGCGCGCGGCCCGGCGCGGTGCGCTCGAGGAGCACGAGGATGTCCGACGACGGATGGAAGCCGTGGTGGTACTCGTCGAACGCGACGAGACCGCCCGCGAGCCCCAGACGCGCGAGGTCGAGCGCGAACGCGCCATCGTCGGCGATGCCGAGGTTGCCGGTGAGGAAGGGCGCGAGGCTGCCGACGACGTGAAAGAGGCCGCTGCCGATGCGGCCCGAGACCACGAGCGGACCTTTGCCGTCGGTCGCGAGGATGACGCGGCCCCGATCCGGCGTGAACGTCACCCCGCGGTCGACGGCGATCGATCGCGCCGGTGGCTCGGCGAACGCTGCGTTCGTGAGCGGATGGAGGCCGCTGAGCGCGACCCCGCCGGTGTGCACGCCGAGCTGTTCGAGGATGGGCCGCTCGAAGAAGCCGATGTCCGTCGCGACGATGAGCACGCCGCCGCGATCGACGAAGTTCTTCACCAGGGTCACGTCCTCCGCGCTCACGGTCTCGTTCACGCCGAGGATGAAGAGCACCCCGGTACCCGACGGGATCGCGAAGACGTCGCCTTCGGCCACGACGGTCTGCGCGCCCATCGCCTCGAGGTAGCGGCGCAGTGCCGCGGCACCGCCGGGGCTGTCGTCGTGGACCGACGCGCTGCGGCCGCCCGCCTGACCCACTCCTGCGCCGCCCGCTGCGATCGCGACCGCGACGGTCGCGGCGAGCAGGAGCAGCGCCGCGGCGTAGATCGGATGGATACGCCTCACGCCGCCACCTGCAGAGCGAGCGCGCGCGCCCGTGCCGCCTCGGCCTCGTTCGGCTCGCGCAGTCCGAACCAGCTTCGCTCGTAGAGCACGATGAGATCGCGGAGCTCCTTCGCCTGCGGCAGCGCCGCGGTACGCAGGAGGATCTCGCCGTCCGTCAACGACGGGTCGTAACGGATGACCTCGCGCTCGGCGAGCGTGGTGAGCGCGTAAAGGAAGAGCGCGTGGATCGCCTCGCGCGAGCGTCGCGCGGCGATCGCCGCATCAGCCGCGGCGAGGTGACGGCGGGCGTCGCTCTGCGCCACACCGCCCGAGACGGCGAGCGCGGCCTCACGGCCGATGCGCTCGCGGAAGCCGCGTCCCAGCAGCGAGAGGATGAAGATGATCAGCCCAACGCCGAGCACGCCGATGATCGCGAGTACGCGCCAGATGTCGAGCGGCGGCAGCGCGACGCCGGAGAGAAGGCGCGCGATGAACTGCAGGATGAGGTCGGGGATGCTCAGCGACGATTCACGCGCGGCGTACTCGCCGACGATCTGGCGCAAGCGATCGCGCGCGACACCCGCGTCGATCTGACGCAGCGAGCGCGCGGCGAGCGACTGCGTGTCGAGCATCTCGATGAGCCGCGCCGGATCCTCGTTCGCGTCGATCGCATCGAGGAGCGCGTTGTCGCGCACCGTGTACGTCGATCCGTCGGGGAGGGCGAGCGCGTCGGTGCGAGCGAGGAGGTCACGCGCCGAGGCGAGCGCGCGCGTCCGGTCGGCGCCGGCGGAGCGCCGCGCCTGATCGAACAGCACACGTGCCGACGCGAGGCGCTGCTGATACGCGGACGGCGTGAGCGTGTCGGCGTTCGCGACCGTCCCCGCGCCGATCCACAGCGCGAGCGCGAGCGCGGCGACGCGCGCGACCGGCGCTATTCCGTGCGCGGCAGCGCTTCCGCCGCGAGCTGCAGGTCGAGCGCCTCTTTGCGCACGCGCATGTCGTAGTAGAAGAGCGCGAGCGTGGCCCACGGCAGCGGCTCCCAGGCGATGGTGCCTGCCGCGCCCACAAGGACAGCCGCGACGCGTCCGGCCGTGCTCTGGGTGAGGAACGCGCCGAGGAAGACTGTGCTGAGGACGACGCCCAGCACGATCTCGAGCACCAGCAGCAGCACGAGGAGACCGATGATCCGCCAGCGGCTGCCGGCGATGAGCTGCAGCGACCGGCGCATCGAGTGGATGGGGCCCGCGTCCTCGAGCGCGGACACGGTCGGCACGAGCGCGAAGGACGCGAGGAGGAAGAACGGCAGGACCGCGACCGCGAAGAACACGAGGATGATGAGGATGCCGATCCCCGAGATCACCGCAGGCAATGTGCTCACGAAGATCGCCGCGAACCAGATGCCAAAGAGCACGATGACGAGGACGAAGAGCGTCAAGATGAGCCGCGGTACGTCGGCCAGCGCCGCGCGGAACGCCGCGCCGATCGCGACCGGTCGGCCGAGGTACATGTTCGCCGCGGCGTAGGTGAGCGCCGCGATGCCCAGTGACTGCGGGATGACGCTGACCAGGCCGACGATCGTGTCGCCGCTGCGGCCCTGCTGCGCCTGCAGCTGCGCGAGCATGCGGTTCGGGTCGTTGAGGAACGCGAACTGGTCGAAGTCAAGGAACGCGTTCGGCCACACCAGGCGCGCGCCCTGCGCGATGAGCACGCCGATCAGGTTGGGGATCGCCGACAGCGTGAGGAACAGCACCGGGCGCTGCCGGTACATGCGAAGGACGCGATCGATGATGTCGCCGACGCCGAGCGGTCTGAGCTGCGGAGCCTCCGCGGTAGATCCGAGGGGCGCCTCCATCGTCATGGCGCCCGCATCCTAGGGTGTCTCGGCTGCCGCGCCGATGGGAAGGCGTCCGGCCGATCCCTCACCGAGACCGAGCCGGCGATACAGACGCGCAAGCGGACGAGGCGCCCACCAGTTCCATCGCCCGAGGAGGCGCATCGTCGCGGGGACGACGAGCGCGCGCACGAGCGTCGCGTCAATGGCGACGGCGAGCGCCATACCGAGGCCGATCGCCTTGATGAGGAGGATCTCGGCGAGGCCGAAGGCGGTGAAGACGCCGACCATGATCGCCGCCGCGCCGGTGATCAGGCGGCCACTGCGCTCGAGGCCCTCGGCGACCGCGGCGGTGTTGTCGCCCGTCCGCGCGTACTCCTCCTGCACGCGTGAGAGCAGCAGCACCTCGTAGTCCATCGAGAGGCCGAAGACGATGCAGAACATGATCACCGGCAGGCTCGGATCGATCGATCCGCTCGCGGTGAAGCCGAGCAGGTTCTGCAGGTGTCCTTGCTGGAAGACGAACACGAGCGCGCCGAACGACGCGCTGATCGAGAGCAGGTTCATGACGACCGCTTTGAGCGGGAGCACGACAGATCCGAGCAGGAGAAAGAGGACGACGACGGTCGCGAGCATGACGTACGCGACCGCGATCGGGGTCCGCTCGGTGATGAACGTCACGGTGTCGAGGTCGATCGCGCTGAAGCCGCCGACGAGGATCTCGCTGCCAGCTGGCCGCGGCAGCGCGCGGATGTCTTTCACGATCTGGCGCGCCTCGTCGGTGCCGAACGCGAACGAGGTGACGACGTCAAAGAGGACGATGTGCTCGCCGACCGTGCTCTTCACGATCCCCTGCAGCCGCTGGGCGCCGGTCGCGGCGACGAGCGCCTGCAGCTGCGGCGGGAGGCGATCCGGCGGCAGCGTGTAGAGCGCGGTGTACTCCGCGGGGCCGAGCCGCGGATCGAGCGAGAACGCGGACTGCACCTTTTGCACATTCGCGATCGCGGCGAGCTTCTTCTGCATGTCGACGAGGTCGTTGACGCGCGAGCCGGAGTAGGGCTGGCCATCGGCGTAGTACACGAGCGCGCTGATGTGGTTCTGTCCGGCGTTCGGGAAGTCGGCGACGAGCTTGTCGTATGCCGCCCGCGACTCCTCGTGCTTCGGGAGCATCTCGACATCGCCATTCGCGAGCCGCAGCTGCAGGAACGGCGACCCGACGAGCACGATGATCGCGACGATCGGCACGAGGACGAGGATCGGGCGGCGCATGACGGTCATGGCGAGCGAGTGCCAGAAGCCGCGTCCCGTGGGATCCGGGGCGAAGATCGGGATGCGGCCGATGTCGATGCGCCGACCGATGACCGCAAGCAGCGCGGGAAGGAACGTGAGGCCGTAGAAGACCGCGCTCGCGACGACGATCGCGCCCGCGAGGCCCATCGACGAGAGGAACGTGCCCTGGAAGAAGAGCATCCCCGAGAGTCCGATCGCGACGGTGAGGCCGGAGAACGTCACCGCGCGACCGGAGGTCGCCATCGCGAGCGCGACCGCGTCGTCGACGCTGCGACCGCGGTGCAGCTCTTCACGGAAGCGGTTCGCGACGAAGAGCGAGTAGTCGATCGCGACGCCGAGCCCGATGAGCGTGACGATGTTCTCCGCGTAGACCGACACGGTCGTGACGCGTGTGAGCAGGAACATGCCCGCGACGCCGCCCATGACCGCGAGCACCCCGACGAACAGGGGGATGAACGCGGCGACGACCGTCCCGAACACGAGGAGCAGGAGGACGAGCGCGAGCGGCAGTGAAACGATCTCGGCGCGGCGCAGGTCCTCCTCGAGGATGACGTTGAACCCGTTGTTGATCGCGAGCACGCCGGTCGCCTGCACGTCGAGCTTGTCCGAGCGCGCCTTCGCGCGCAGCTCCTGGTAGTAGCCACGCGCAGTCGGGATGTCGTCCTTCGCCGCGACGTTCACCGCGATCGCGTGCTGATCCTTCGAGATCGCGGAGGTCGGGTCGGCTGCGCTGCCGTCGTACGGCGTCTGGATCGTCGCGATGCGCGAGTCGCTGCGCAGTGGCGCGAGGGCGTCGTCGACCGCGCTCTTGAACGCGGAATCGTTCGCGGTCAGCGTCGCGCTGCTGAAGATGAGCGTGAAGGTCGATCCGCCGGCGCGAGGCAGCTCTTTCTCGATGAGCCGCGACGCGCGTCCGGATTCAGCCGTTTCGATGAAGCCGCCGCTCTCGAGCTTGCCGCCCTGCGAGGCGATGTAGCCCGAACCGACGAGGAGGAGCGCGGAGACGATGAGCACGTTCCAGCGCCAGCGGTAGACGAAGTGACCCCAGGCCGTGAACAAGTGGACCCTCCCGTCCTCTCATGCGCGGTCGTGCGCTCGCGAATTGCAAGCGTAGGGCGAAACGAGGCATGCGAGAATTGAAGTCGTCCACGGGGTGTAGCTCAGCTTGGTAGAGCGCCCGCTTTGGGAGCGGGAGGAATTTCGGCGGTTCGAGTCCGCCCACCCCGACAGATTCGCTAGCCAGCGTCGACCGCGACGATCTCCGAGGGGAACGCGATCCGCGCCATCGAGCCCAGCAGCTTTCCGCTTTGCGTGTCGATCGCGCTTATGACCCCGTCCTGGCGACCGAGGACGTAGAGCCGCGCGCCGTCGGGGCTTATCGCGAGCGTTTCATACCCGCCATCGCGCGTGAGCATCTTCGCCTTCATCGCAGCAAGATCGATCGACCACATGCCCTGCGCCGCGAGCACGTAGAGCGTCGCGCCATCTGGAGACAGGACAGCGCCGGTCCCGAACCCCATCTTCCCGTCGGCCACTGGATGGACGTGAGCGAGCAGCGCATCGAGAAGGCCCTGCTGCGACTTCGCGTCAGTCATCCGAGCGCTGCGGCGCAGCTCTAGCGATGCCACATCGATCTCGTAGATGGCCCCGGCCGCGGGGTTCACCACGTAGAGCAGCTTCTGGTCGCGTGACGGGACCAGTGACCACGCGAGCACATCCTCACCGCTGAGCATGCGTTCTACCGGAAGACGAAATACCTGGACAGTCCGCGATGACAGGTCGAAGCGAACGAGCTTGGTCACGGGCATGATCTGTGTCATGTCTGGCGACGGGTGCAATGTTTCCGTCGCGGTCGCGATCTCGAAGGCGAACGAGCCGATATATGTCCTGCGGTAGGAGTCTCCGATAGAACGCGCGTCGCCGCTCGGCTCGTCAAGCTTGTGACGCGTCATGTCATAGACGCGAAGTTGTACGTTTGCGGGTAGCTGCGGCGGTGTGTATTCATCGAGGAAGACGAAGCGACCGTCATTCGATACGGCATGAAGGGCGTAGCGACCGTCCAACTGCACGGGCTCGATGCTCAGCGATGCGACATCGAGTACGCCAAACGTCGTTCGCGCGGTCCACTTGCCGCTTTGATCGGTGAAGTTGTAGGAGCTGCCAAACAACACGGCGTGGCTGCCATTGGCGGAGGAGCCACTGAACGAGTTGTTGCCGGGATACAGCTGCCACGTGCCTTCAAGGCGCTGCGACGAACTCATCTGACCGGTGCGACGATCGAATTTCTTGACCAGTGTCGACGCGCCACCCGGCTCCAGCGCGAGGACCGTCACGCCGTCCGAAAGGAGCAGCCCGTCCGGCAGAGTGCGGACGGCTTCCGCGGTTGCGACCTTGCGCACGACGAGCGCGGGCTGCTGACCGCCCTCGCGCAACGTGATCAGGTCGGTCGTCTTGATCGGTTCGGACGACGCGCTCGACGGGCCGCTATCCGAGCGAGGCAGTGCGGTCGGCGCACACGTAAGGACGAACGCGAGCGCGACGCCTAAGCCAAGCTTTCGCATGACGCTACCGATACAGCAAGACCCACGCTCAGGTTCCCTGAACCGCGTGTCCTGCGTCCGAATCCCAGCGCCCTGACAGATTCGGTCGACGGCAATGTTCTTCGAGCCGACCTGATGTATGACACTGTGTTACATTGCTGCCGTGGCAGCACCTCGCACTGTTACGATCTCGCTTCCACCCGCGCTCGCGCGTGAAGTCGACCGTGTCGCTCGCGCGGAGCGCCGCAGTCGAAGCGAGCTATTGCGCGAGGCCTTCCGCCAGTACGTCGCGCGCCTCGAAAGATGGGAGCGTATCTTCACCGCCGGTACGCAGGCCGCGCGGCGTGCGGGCGTTACCGAGGCGGACGTCCTGCGTGTCGTCGCGGAGCGCCGACGGAGCAGCCGCGCGCGCTAGGTGCGCGTCCTGCTCGACACGAACGTCCTCGTCTCGGCCATTCTCTTCGGAGGGCTGCCCCGGGAACTGCTGCGGCGCGCCCTTCGCGGTGACTTCGCGGTCGTCACGAGCGCTCATCTCATGCGCGAGTTCGAGGAAGTCCTTCGCGACCGGTTTGGAGTGGCAGCGGCCGTCGCGCAAGCCGCACGAGCGGAATATGAGCTCCTTGCCACCCTGGTGCAGCCTGAGGCCCTGCCGCGCATCGTGCGCGATGCGGATGACGACCAGGTCCTTGCGGCTGCGGCGGCGGGTTATTGCGACGCCCTCGTGACGGGAGATCGCGATCTTCTCTCGCTCGGCAGTCACGACGACATGCCGATCATCACGCCGCGGCAGTTCGAAGAGCAGCTCGCCGGTTCACCGTAATCCGAGACTTTGCCGGAGGGATCGAGGTCGCTAGCCCAAGGCGAGCGCGATCACACCGACGACCATCCCGCTCGCGCCGATGAGCCTGCGACGAACATCGCCCTCTGCCAAGACGCGCGCGCCGAGCAGCGTGCCAAAGAGGATCCCCGTCTCGCGCGCGGGCGCGACGTACGACACCGGGCTGATCGCGAGCGCCGTGAGCATCAAGAAGTACGACAGGCGGCTCACGAGCCCAACGAACACGAGCTGCCCCCGTTGTTCATTCCACACGCGCGCGACATCGGCGCGGCGGCGCCATGCCGCGGGCGCGACCGCGATCGCCTGACCGCCGATGGTCATCCAGTCGTAGATCAGCGGCGGGATGAGCGCGACGCTCACCGCGGTCTTGTCCCAAAGCGTATAGAGGGCGATGACGACGCCGGTCGCGAGCGCGTAGCCGACGGCGCGGCCGGCTCCGCGCGCGCGGAGCGAGCGTGGATCGCCGGTGAGCACGAGCGCCCCGGTGACGATCGCGAGCGCGCCGATGATCGCGAGCACCGATGGCCGTTCGCCGAGCACGCCGATCGCGCCGACCGTCGCGAGCAGCGGACCGGTCGCGCGCGCGATCGGGTACACGAGCGAGAGATCGCCGGCGCGATAGCCTGCGGTGAGCGTCGCGAAGTACACGGTCTGGAGCACGATCGACATCGCGACGAATGCGAGCACCCAGATGCCGAGCAGTGGGTGCGCGATGACGATGATCGCGATCGCGAACGGCGTGTACGCCAGCGAGCCAACGACGTAGATGAGGAAGAGGAACGGCGATTCGGCCTGCACGCGCTTCGCGACGAGGTTCCAGCTCGCGTGCAGGACGGCGGAGCTGAGGACGAGGACGAGCGCGAGCCCGGTCACAGGCTAGCGAGGACGAGTGCGGAAGCCGCAGCTTCCGCATGAGGACGAGCGACGCCTGTATTGCGAAGCACTACTCGTCGAGCGGGCGGAAGTTCACGTCGAGCGCGCGAAGGCGCTCGAGATGCATGCGCAGCCGGGCCTTGAAGCCGTCGTAGTTTCGCGTCTCGGTCGGCGACCAGAGCACCTCGGCCATCGCGCAGAGGCGCGGCCAGGTCATGTACTCGACGTGCCGCGGGTCGGGCATGAACTCGGTCCAGAGCTGCGCCTGTGCGCCGAGCACGTGCGCGGCCTCAGCCGCCTTGAGCGCGCGCGGCACCGGCTCGTACGCGTACACGTCCGACAGCGAGTTGTGGCCGCCGATGGCGATGGGCTCGCGGTCGTTCTTCGCCTGGTAGTGATCGAAATACGTCGGCTTCTGCGGCGCCATGACGACGTCGTGCCCGGCCTTCGCCGCGGCGACACCGCCGTCCTCGCCGCGCCAGCTCATCACCGTCGCGCCCGCTGCGAGGCCGCCCTCGAGGATCTCGTCCCAACCGACGAGGCGCCGGCCCTTCGCGGCGAGCCAGGTGTCGAAGTGCTTGATGAACCAGGACTGCAGCGCGTCCTCGTCCTTCAGCCCGAGCGACTTCAGGCGCGTCTGCGCGGCCTTGCTCTCGCGCCACTCGTTCTTGCGCACCTCGTCGCCACCGACGTGGATGAACGTCGAGGGGAAGAGCTCGAGCACCTCCTCGAGGACGCCCTCGAGGAACCGGAAGACCTTGTCGTCCACGCCGAACACCGCGCCCTTGTCGTAGATGCCCCACCACGTGCCGACCGCGGTCTTGTCGATGTCGTTGCCGAGATCGGGATACGCGGCGATCGCGGCGCGCGAGTGCCCGGGCATCTCGATCTCGGGTACGACGGTGATGAAGCGGTCGGCGGCGTAGCGCACGACCTCGCGGACGTCGTCCTGCGTGTAGAAGCCGCCGTGCGGCTTGCCGGTGAAGCGGCGCTTCGCGGGATCCTTCGTCGGTGGTCCGAGCATCGTGTCGCTGCGCCACGCGCCGACCTCGGTGAGCTTGGGGTAGCGCTTGATCTCGAGACGCCACCCCTGGTCGTCGGTGAGATGCCAGTGGAAGACGTTGAGCTTGTGCATCGCGAGCAGGTCGAGATGTTTGAGGATCCATTCCTTCGGCATGAAGTGACGCGCGACGTCGACGTGACAGCCGCGCCATCCGAATCGCGGCACATCGGCGATGTCGGCGCACGGCGCCGTCCACGTGACGCCCGAGACCGGTGCGCGACGGTAGATGGCCGCGGGAAAAAGCTGACGCAACGTCTGCATGCCCTGAAAGACCCCGACCGGCGAGAAAGCGGCGATGCGCGCGACCTGGGGCCGGATGCTGAGCGCATACCCGTCATTGCCCTGAGCGCGGGCATCCAACGCGAGCTCGACGCGCGACGTCCCTGTCGCGGAGTTGATCGGGAACGGAAAACCCGTTGCCGGTCGGAGCGTGTCACGCAGCGACTCGGCCAGCACGCGCAGCTCCTCGCTCGCATGGATCGAGGTGCCCGCGTCGAGTGTGAAGGTCCCTTCGCGTGGGATGACCTTGGCCGGGATGGGGATCACTCAGTCGATATTGACTGCTCCACCACTTCCGCGCCGGGACGGATCACGCGGAACGCGCTCGCGGCGTCGTCCAGGAGACGCCCAACTTCACCGGCGTCCTGACCCGAGTCGCGCAGCGCGGCGATGTAGGCGCCCAGCAGCTCGCCGAGGATCTCGCGATCCGCATCATCCGGCGCACGCAAGCTCACCTTCGCGCCCTTCGCGATGCGGTCGCGGATGCCGCGCTCGTCGAGCCCGCGCGCGGGATCGTGCCGCACGAACACGACGCCGCCGCTCATGCCCGAGCAGATCCAGCGCCCCGGATCGCCGAGCACGACGGCGCGTCCGCCGGTCATGTACTCGAAGGCGAAGCCGCGCAGATCGCCGCCGAACACGATGTCGGCGCCCGAGAATCGGATACCCGCGCGCGCATCGGCACCGCCCTGCACGATGAGACGGCCACGCTGCGCTCCATACGCGAAGCACTTCCCCACCGAGCCATCGATCCACGCGCCGGACGCGTTGCGTCCTTTGAGGATGGTGATGCGCCCGCCGAGCGCGGTCTTCGCCGCGCCGTCTTGCGCGCCGCCGTGCACCACGAGCGACACACCTTCGGTGGCGTACGCGCCGAGGCCGTTGCCTGCGACCGATCCTTGCCGGAACGCGCCTTCGTACGCCGTGACGACAGCGCCCGCGATCGCCTGGCGCGCGAGCTGTCCCGCGTTCGCCGTCGCGACGAAGCGGTGCTCGCTACCAAGCACGATCTCGTGCGCGACCGATCCGTCCTCACCAGCGGCGACTCGCATCTCCGGGCCGCGCGGCACCGCGAGAACGCGTACCTCGCGTCCGCCATGGCGACTGGGGCCGGCGGGCGTGAGCAGGTCCGATAGGTCGACGCGGTCGAGACCGCGCACCTGCGTGAGCAGGTCGGTCCGCCCGACCAACTCGTCGGTGCGCGCCACGCCAAGATGTCCAGCGATGCGCGCGACCTCGCGCTGCATCGCGCCGAACATGCGGCAGAGCTGCTCGACGGCGCGCTCGAATTCCTGCGGCTCGAAGCGCTTCAGCCCACGCTCCGTGGCCTCCTTCGCGGACTCGATCTGCGTCGCGATGCCGACGTGGCAGGTGTCGAGCTGGCAGCCGCGGCAGATCGTGCACCCGATCGCCACCATCGCGAGCGTCCCGAACCCCACGCGGTCCGCGCCGAGGCACAGCATCTTCACGACGTCGAGCGCGCTCTTCATGCCGCCATCGCACCAGATCTCGACCTCGTCGCGCATACCCGCGGCGACGAGCGCCCGGTGCGCTTCGACGACGCCGATCTCGGCGGGCAATCCCGCGCGCCGGAGCGCGTGCATGCGTGCGGCACCCGTGCCGCCGTCGTAACCCGAGAGCGTCACGATGTCCGCGCCAGACTTCGCGATCCCTACCGCGATGATCCCGATGTCCGGCACCACGGGAACCTTCACCGACACCCGCGCGCGCGGGTTCACGGTCTTCAGCTCGTGGACGACCTGCGCGAGGTCCTCGATCGAGTAGATGTCATGGTTGTTCGACGGGCTGATGAGGTCGACGCCGGGCTTCGCGTTGCGCGCGAGCGCGACCTTGACCGACACCTTGCGCGCCGGGAGGTGTCCGCCCTCGCCGGGCTTCGCCCCTTGGCCGATCTTGATCTCGAGGTAATCGGAAGAATTCGCGAGGAGCGCGGAGACGCCGAACCGCCCTGACGCGATCTGCTGTCCGCGATTGCGCGGGTACTTCCCGATGAGGTCCGGCAGCTCGCCGCCCTCGCCGTTGACGCAGAGCAGATCCATCCGCGCCATGGCCTCGGCGTACGCGCGATACGCCGTCTCGCCCTGCGAGCCGAAGGACATCGACGAGATGTACATCGGCGCGGCGTGCTCGCCGGCCTTCGTGATCGCGCGTCGTTCGGGGTCACCGTCGATCGGACGCGCGAGGTCAATGAGGTGACGCAGCGAGGCGGGATGCTCCTCCTCGATCTGGCGAAGCTTCTCGGCGTACGTCTCGTAGGGCGCCTCGCCGTTCGCGACGAGGAGCGCGCTCTTGTACAGGCGCGGATACACGCGGAACGGCGGCTCGACACGCGCTGCGCTGCGCTCGCGAAGACGCATCGCGCGCTCGAGCCCGTCCTCGGCGATGCGCTCCCAGGTGAGCCCGCGATCGTGCGCGCCGAAGAACGTGCGGATCCCAAGGAGACGCGCCACATCTGGCGAGAGCCCGATCGCCGAGAGCTGCCGGCCGTAACCACGGAGCTCGTGCATACCGAGCGTCGAGATGACCTTCTCAATGCCCTTACGCAGCGCTTCGACGAGATCAGGGAGCGCATCGGGGTCGTCGAGCGAGCGCGCGTACTCGGTGAGCAGGTACGGGTTCACCGCGTCCGCGCCGAGCGCGATCGCGACCATGAGGTCGTGCAGGTTGCGGATGCTCCCCGCCGAGAGTACGAGGCCGCACGCGCGGCGCAGTGAGCCATTGCGATGCGGCTGCGCGACGAGCGCACGATGCGCGGCGGCGACGACGAGCAGCGGATCGACCCACGCGCGGCCTTCGGCGAACACGTGACGGTCCTGGACGACGACGAGCGCCGCCCCGGCGCGCACGCCGCGGCACGCCTGTGCGCCGAGACGCGCGAGCGCGTCGGCGGGATGCTCCTCCCAGTCGCGGTCCGCTTCGAGGACCACCGGCGCGCGCGTCGCGCCGCGCGTGAATCGCGCGACGAGATCCTCGACGCACCACGTGCCGAGGCGCCTCGCGACGTCGCGCTCATCGTGCGCGGCGATGCCGGTCTCTGGCGCGTGGCCGCCGAGCAGGATCGGAATGCGCAGCTCGACCCAGCGGACGGCGGACCCTCGGTCTGTGAATGAGGCGTGCGCTCCATCGGCGCGGCGCGAGCGCATCGCGGGACGCGGGCCCACGACGACGCGAGTCGAGAAGTGCTCGATCTCGCGCTCGCGATCGATCGCCGGGTTCGTGACGACCGCGACCGTCTCGTGGATGTGATCGGCGAGATTCGGATGCCCGTGCGAGAGCGCGGCGAGCGGACCATCCCAACCGAGCGAGCCGATCGGCTCGGACGCGGTCTCGGCCATGTGCTGCGCCATGCGCAGGTCGTCGGGCTCGAATCCGAGCGCCGCGAATTGCTGCTCGCGGCGGCGCGCGACATCCTCGAGCTCGTCGGGTGGCGTGCCGATCTCCCAGCGGCGCTCCGGCTGGCGCAGAGTTCCCGGCCGCACTTCGGCGGCAAGGCTCGCGTCCGCCGTCGGACCTCCGCAGTCGAGATGCTCCCGCGTTCCGTCGCTCACGATGCCGCGCGATTCGCGCGCGGCCGCGAAACGCTCGCGCAGCGTTGCCTCGTCGATGAAGCGCCAGCCGGTCGCGTCGCGGCGCAGCGCCTCGCGCTGCCCAGGGCCGAGCGGGTACGGATCGCGGACGTAGCGCGAGAGCGGAACGAAGCCGCGTTCGCTCGCGAAGATGTGTGAGTCGTCGGTCTCGACGTGCCAGAGCGGACGCAGGCCGAGCGCGTCGACGCCGAACAGGCACGTGTCGCCGACACGCGCGAGGAACGCCGCCGGTCCCTGCGCGAACGGGCCGAAGGTGGCGCGCGCCTGCGTGTACAGGTCCTGGAGCCGCGGCGACATGCGTCGGATCTCGTTGACGATGGGCGGGAAGAGCAGCTCGATCGCCTCGATCGGTGTGAGGCGCGAGCGCAGGACGAGCGCGCGCAGGATCGCGTCGACGTCCTGCGAGTCACTGCCATCACGCGAGAGCGGCAGGCGGAGCGAAAGCGCCTCCTCGCGCAGCCGGCCGATCGTGTCGATCTCACCGTTGTGCGCGAACGCCGCGAATGGCTGCACGCGTTCGAACGACGTGCTCGTGTTGGTCGCGTAGCGGTCGTGACCGAAGGCCATGCTCGTCGCGAAGCGCTCATGCCGCAGGTCGTCGAAGTACGGCAGCAGCGCGTCGGGGCCGCCGCGCAGCTTGTAGACCGCGGTGTGACGCGAGAGCGAGACGACGGTCGAGGCCGTCAGCCGCTCGATCTCGACGCCGGCCTCGTACAGCGCGCGCGACGCGACTGCGGCGCGGCCGGGCGCGAGGAGCGCGAGCTGCCAGAAGCGCGGCTCCTCGACGCGACCCCGCGGACCGAGCGCGTCACCCCAGGTCGTGCCCCTGCGTTCGAGAAGGATCGTGATGCGGTGCCCCGCGAGGATGCGTCGGACCGCGGCCTCTTCGCCCTCGTCGGCGCTCCCGGGAACGAACAGGTGGGCGACCGCGAAACGCGAGCTGAAGGCGCGCCACCGATCGCGGCCCGCTTCCTCAAGGCGCAGCGCCCAGAGCGCGCGCGGGATGTCGGTGAGGACGCCGGCGCCGTCACCCTCGCCGTCGACCGTGCCGGAGCGATGCGACATGCGACGCATGCCCTCGATGGCCTCGCCAAGGACGTACGCGTCAGGGCGCCCGTCCTTGCGCGCGATCGCGACGAGACCGCAGGCGTCGCGTTCGTCCATCGCCATTTCCTTTCACCTTTTGCCACGCGTCGGGTACTAAAAAGGCCTCCCCATCCGGGAGGCCTCTGTCGCCGTCGCTGTGTGCCGCTAGGCGCGACTCAGCCCCCACCTCCCGTGGTCGTTGCTGCTGCCGCTGCCAAGCGAGCACTCGTCATTGCCGCGTTTTGTAGCGGCGGGGAAGGTCGCGGAACAGTGACGCGACGGTGCTGAGTCGGCATCAGGACGAGATGTCAGATGACGATCTCGTCGCCGACCGCGACCCGGCCGGGTTCGACGACGCGCGCCCAGACCCCGAAGGGCAGCGGCTCCGTCGACTTGAGATCGCCGCGGTAGCGCGCGAGCGCGGCAAGAGTGTCGAGGTCCGAGCGACCGCTGTCTGGATCGAGCGTCGTCACGGCGCAGCGCCCGACGTGCCCCATGGGCATCACGACCGCGTCGCCGACCTTGACGCGCTGCTCGAGCCAGGCGTCCTCCGCGTGTGCGGGCACATCGGAGACGCCGAAGAGCATCCGAAAGCGGCGTGGATCGACCGGCCCGTCGCCCGCGACCTCGGCCATCCCATCCAGCGATGCCACGGACAGAAGCGTCGCGGCGCCCCCGTGGCGTGCGCGGTCGACGCCGCGCCCGACGTCATCGAAACGAACGAGCCGACCGACTCGGCCGTCGAGCGACGACAGCGCGGCCGCGAACGGACCGACCACCTCGTGGCCGGCCTCCTGGCGCTGCGACGTCGTCACGGTCACGGGCGCGCCGAGCTCGATCGGGCCGCTGACGCGCCGCCCATCGGGCATGTGCAGGGTGAGCTTCCGCATGTCGTCGTCGAACTCGGGGCGCACGGAGACGAACGCGGCGACGCGCTTCGCGTTGAGACGATGTCCCTCCTCGTCGACGATGCAGAAGCGACGGTCCTCCTCGACGCCCGTCGGGCCGACCATGACCGAGTCGCGCGCCTGGATGCGCAGCGACTTGATCGGAGCGACGTGGATCCACGCGACGCGGCCGCGCATCTCAGAGCTCTCTACGCACGATGGCCTGGCCGTCGAGCTGTTCGACGATCTGGAATCCTGCCTTCACGTACATCGAGAGCGGGCCGAGATAGTTGGCGAAGACCCAGCGCGACGGCGGTATCTCGCCGATCACCGGGTATGCCTCCACGCTGCGCATCCCGCGCTTGCGCAGGTGCTCGATCGCCGCGTCGAGCAGCGTCGTCGCGATGCCCTGGTTGCGCTGATCGGGCGCGACGACGAAGCAGACGATCGCGCCGACGCCGGGCGTCACCTCGCCGGGGACGTTGAGCACCTCAGTCTTCGGCGCCGCGTGGCACCACCCGACGACCCGGCCGAGTCGATATGCCACGAGGCCGTTCGCCTTGGCCGACAGGATGAGGTCGGAGCGCGACGCGCGGTTCTGCTCCTTCGTGCGTTCGCTGTAGTCGGCGGCGAGGCGCTCCATGCAGAAGCACCGCGACCAGTTCGGGTTATCCGCGTAGGCGACGAGATCGAAGTAGTGCAGGACGGCGTCATGCTGATCGGGCGAGACCGGCCGAACGGTCACATCAGGCCGCGGAGGCGCTTCCTTCACCGTTCGAGTGTTCCACACTCGATGCGTGCGCATCTGGACCATCGGCCATGGGACGCGGCCGATCGAGGAATTCATCGCCGTGCTCGAAGACGCGAAGGTCGTGACGCTAGCGGACATCCGCACGCACCCAGGTTCGCGCCGCCATCCCCAGTACGGACAGGACGCGCTTCGCGACTCGCTCGCCGAGCGCGGCATCGCGTACATGCATCTGAAGGGGCTCGGCGGACGTCGCGATCCACGGCCCGACTCCCCGCACACCGCGCTGCGCGTCGACGCCTTCCGCGGCTACGCCGATCACATGGCGACGCCGGAGTTCCAGCGCGACGTCGGCCATCTCATAGCGGTCGCGAACGCGACGTCGACCGCGTACATGTGCGCCGAGACACTGTGGTGGCGCTGCCACCGGCGGATGCTCTCGGACCTTCTTACCGTCGCAGGCTGGGACGTGACGCACCTCATCGATGTCGGCAAAAGCGAGCCGCACCGTGTCTGGGATGTCGCACGCGTCGTTGACGGCGCGCTCGTGTACGACGGCGGCGCGATACCGTTATCGACCGATTGAAAGAGTGGCCGGCTGACTGGGAGGAGCGCCGTCGCGGCAAGGACTGCGCGATGTGCCGCGAGGGCCGGCCCGACGACAACGGGTTCGGTCCGCGCATCTTCGTGGGGCGCTACAGCGACGCGTACCTGCAGCGCGCCGACGTGGGGCATCCGGGCTACACGATCGTCATCTGGCGTGGTCGCCACGTCGCCGAGCCGATGGAGTTGTCGCCGGATGAGGCGAGCGGGTACTTCACGGAGGTGATGCGCGTCGCGCGTGCGATCGAGACGCATTACAAGCCGATCAAGATGAATCTCGAGATGCTCGGCAACTCGCTGCCCCATCTGCACACGCACGTGATCCCGCGGTTCCTCGACGACGGGGCGCCGGGCACACCAGCGAGATTCATGGGCGCCGACTACCGGCCCGAGGTCGTGCGACCAGAAGGCGATATCGCGCGCGAGCTCGCAGCATTGCGCAGGATCCTCGCGAGCTAGCGCGGCTCCTCAGCGAGACGGGCGCGCAGCTTCGCGGCGGCGAGGCCGCGGTGCGAGATCGCGTGCTTCTCGTGCGGCGGTAGCTCGGCCATCGTGCGGCCGTCGCCCGCGATGACGAACAGCGGGTCGTAGCCGAAGCCCTGCGCGCCGCGGGAAGCCTGCGCGATCTCGCCGCGGACCTCGCCGTCGAACAGCTCGACGCGTCCATCAGCCTGCGCGAGCGCGGCGACGCACACGAAGCGCGCGCCGCGATCCTTCACGTCCTGCATGAGCGCGAGCAGCCGCGCGTTGCGGTCCGCGGCGCTCGCGTCCTCGCCGAAGAACCGCCGGCTACGCAGCCCTGGCGCGCCGTGCAGCGCGTCGACCTCGAGCCCTGAGTCGTCCGCGACGGTGCGCAGGCCGGTCGCGGCGGCGTACGCACGCGCTTTCGCGGACGCGTTCTCGGCGAACGTCGTCCCGCGCTCCAGAGGCTCCTCAGGCACCGGATCGAGGTCCTGCGGGACGACGAGCACGGCATCGATCCCCGCGAGCAGCTCCCGCCACTCCTGTTGCTTGCCCGCGTTCCCCGAACCGATGAGCAAGATGTGCTCGCCGTGCGGCGCGCTCACGCGCGTGCGGCGGTCTTCGTCTGCTTCAGCGCCTGTCGTTGCGCATCGATGAGCTGCGCGATGCCCTTCAGCGAGAGCTCGAGCACGCGGTCGAAGTCCGCACGCGAGAACGGCCGGCCTTCGGCCGTCCCCTGGACCTCGATGAGCTCACCGTCCGACGTCGCGACGACGTTCACGTCCGCGTCGGCGATCGAGTCCTCGGCGTACTCGAGATCGAGCACGAGCTCGCCCTTCACGAATCCCGCCGACACCGCGGCGACGTGCTTCCGCAGCGGCGTCGGCGTGAAGTGGCGTAGCGCGTGCGCGAGCGCGATGTAGCCACCGGTGATCGCGGCGGTGCGCGTGCCGCCATCGGCCTGGATGACGTCGCAGTCGATGATCACGCTGCGCGAGCCCAGCGCCTTGAGATCGACCGCCGCGCGCAGCGAACGTCCCACGAGCCGCTGTATCTCGAACGTCCGCCCGCCGGGACGGCCCTCAAGGCTCTCGCGGCGGCTGCGCTCGGGCGTCGAGCGCGGGAGCATCGCGTATTCGGCGGTGACCCAGCCCTGCTCCTTACCAAGGAGGTGGCGCGGCACGCTCTCCTCGACGGTCGCGAGGCAGAGCACCTCGGTGTCGCCGAAGCGGATCTGGCACGAGCCCTCCGCGAACTTGGACACGCCGACGTGGATCTCGATCGGTCGCAGCGCATCGTGTGCGCGTTTCCCCGGACGTTCGTATGCCACGCTCACGCCGTCTCCTCCCACATCCGCCGCATCTGGTCCGGAGCGTACGACTCGAGCGCGCGACCTTCCCGGCGCGCGCGCTCCTCCACCTTCGACACGCGCTTCACAAAGCGCTCGTTCGCCTCGCGCAGCGCGGTCTCCGCGTCGAAGCCCTTCTCGCGCGCCGCGGCGACGAGATCGAAGAGCAGCTCACCGAGGAACGACGAGTCGTCGATGTCGAGAGGCACGTCGATGCGTTCGGGCTTCAGCCCGACGCGTTGCGCGCGTTCCAATAGTCGCTCGGCCGCGAACAGAGCCGGCAGATCCTTCGGCACGCCCGCGGTGATCGTCTCGTCCGGATTGCCGCTCTCCTCGCGCTCCTCGCGTTTGATGCGTTCCCACTGCGCGAGGAGATCGCCGCTGATCTCGGCGCCGGCGAAGACGTGCGGATGGCGGCGGATGAGCTTCTCGTTCAACCGCGCGGCGACGTCGGCGATGTCGAACGCGCCTTCCTCGTGCGCGAGCTGTGCATGCAGCGCGATCTGCAGCAACAGATCGCCAAGCTCATCGCGCAGACGCGGCAGGTCACCAGAGTCGAGCGCCTCAAGCGCCTCGTATGCCTCCTCGAGCAGATGCGGCCGCAGGCTCTGGTGCGTCTGTGCCCGATCCCACGGGCACCCATTCGGCGCGCGAAGGCGCTCGGCGATGCGCGTGACGGTCGCGAGCGATGCGAGGTCCGCGTACGGCTCCCGCGCCGGCAGCAGTGCGAATCCTGGCGCGAGCGGCTCGGCCTCCGTTCCCGCCGGGTAGTGCTTCGCGATCAGCACGCGATCGAGCTCCGCATCGAGGACGAGGACGATCGGCCGAAGCGTGTTGAAGGAGTGGCGATCGAGCGCGCTCGCGCGGATGACGTCGACGCCTCCGGGAAAGCGCGCGAGGAGCCGCTCGAGGAGCGCGCCTAGATCAGGTGTCGAGCTCGTGGCCGGGGACCAGCTTCTGGATCTGGTGCGCTTTCTTCTGTCCTTGGAACCAGTAGTCGTATGCGTGATCGGAGATCTTCTTCTTCTGATCGTCGTCGAGCGCGCGGCTCGGATCCTTCTCCAGGACCTTGTACCAGACCGTCTGCGACTGATCGGACTTCTGCGCGCTCACCTTCCCGGCATCGAGCGCGAAGACGTCCTTCTCGATGTCGAGCTTCGTGATCATGCCGCGGGCGAACCATCCGAGGTCGCCGCCCTTGTCGCTCGTCGCGGTGTCCTCGCTGTACTGCTTGGCGATCTCGGCGAAGTCCTTGCCGTCGTCGAGCGCCTTCTGGACGTCCGAGACCTTCTTCAGCTGATCGGTGAACGCCTGGAAGTCGCCGCCGGAGACCTTCGGTGATGCGACGGCGACCCACGCGAGGTGCACCTGATCGGTCGGCGACTGGACGCTCTGCGCTTGCGCGCGCTTCGTGTATTCGTCTCTGAGGATGTCGTAGCGCACGTGCTCCTTGATGACGTCGGCCCCGTATCCATATTTCGTGGCGCGCTGTGCGAACACGCTCTGGTCGGGCGCCCGCAGCTCGAGGAGCTGGATGACGTGGTAGCCGTACTGGCTCTTCACCGGATCGGAGATCTGTCCGATCGACATGCCGCGCACCGCGTCCTCGTACTCCTTCACGAACTGGCCCTTGCCCACGAACCCGAGGTCGCCGCCTGACGCGGCCGAGCCCGGATCGTCGGAGTACTGCTGCGCGAGCGTGTTCCACAGGGTCTGATCGTTCGGCGACTGGTGGAGCTGGTCGGCCACCGCGCGCGCCTTCGCGAGCGCGACGTTGTCCGCGGCGGTCTTCGCGTCGGCGCCATCGCCGAGGGGCTTCGGCGTGATGAGGACGTGCCGCGTGTGGTACTCGCCGAAGTCGGCGACGTAGCGGTCCTGGATCTGATCGGGCGTGACGACGAAGCCGTCGGCCTTCGCGCTCGTGTCGAGGAGGTTGTGCTCGACGAGCTGGTCGAGCGCGGTCGCGTCGTAGCTCGCCTTCTGCTGCGCGATCTGCGGGTCGTTCTCGTAACCCGGCGGTACGCCGTAATCGATGTAGAAGCGGACGTACTGGTAGCCGACCTCGCGCTTGTAGTCGCGCATCGGGAACACGCGTCCGTCGATCGTGAGCGCGGGTGCGAGGTTCTCGGTGTAGAAGCGCTCCGTCGCGGCCCACGCGACAAGCCCGAGCGTGAAGAAGAGGACGCCCGAGAAGACCGTGACGATGATCGCCTGCTGGCGGCGCTCGCGCTGCCACCGCGCCATGCGCTGGCGCTGGGTGAGACGCGGGAGGCTGATGCGACGTGCCACGGGGACCTCTGATTTTACCCGCTGCGAGGCGGCGGGTTTCGCCTACGGCGCGCGGTAGAGCGCGAACGTCGCTTCAGACCGCGCGGTACAGCGCGAGCGTCGCTTCGGCGGCGCTGTCCCACGAGAAGCGCGACGCGCGTCCGCGAGCGAGCGAGCGCAGGCGGCCCCGCAGCACGTCGTCCTCCAAATAGCGCAGGAGGGCCTCTGCAAGGGCTTCGGGGCGATCGTCGACGAGGATCCCCGCCTCGCCCACGACCTCTTCGACGGCGCCGGCGCGCAGCCCGACGACCGGCGTGCCCGCGGCGAGCGATTCGAGCGGTGTGAGCCCGAAGCCCTCGAGAAGCGCCGCGTGGAGGAGGCACTCCGCGCCCGCGTAGAGGGCCGCGAGGTCGACATCGGAAACATGCCCCGTCAGGGCAACGCGCTCGCGAGGCGCGCGGCCTCGGTCGAGCGCGTCGTAGAGGAACGGCGCGAGCTTGCCGAGATCGCCCGCGATGACGAGCCGCAGATCGCGATGGCGCTCGGCAGCGCGCGCGAACGCCGACACGAGCCCGTCCATGTTCTTGCGCGGATCGAACTGCCCCACGTACAGGACGTACGGCGACGTGACGCTGAAGCGCTCGCGTACGCGCGTGAGTGCGGCGTCGCGCGCCGGCGGCGCGAACGACGCGTCGACGGCCTCGGGGATCACCCTGACGCGCGATTCGGGGACGCGCAGGCGCTCGATGACGTCGCGCTTCGTCGCTTCCGAGACAGCGATGATCGCGTCCGCGCGACGCGCAAGGGCGTACTGCCACGCATGACCGACGCGCGCGTGCGGGAGCCGCAGGTAGTGCTCGGGCCAGCGCAGCGGCGCGAGGTCGTGGATCGTCACGATGGCGCGGAAGCGCCGTACCGCGGGCAGTCCGAGCTGTACCGAGTGGTACACCTGCGGCCTCGCGAACGGCAGCTCGAACGACAGCAGGACCGGGTCGAGCGCGAGCATCGAGAGCTCGGGGCGACGCAGCCGCAACGTTCGCAGATCGCGGTGTGGCGGGAGCGGCGCGGCGTCCGCGCTCGGGAAGTTGCGAAGGCGCAGCAGCGTCCATTCGATGTCCGGCGGCGCCGTGCGCGCGAACGCGGCGAGAAGATTGCGCGAGTAGCGACCGATGCCCCGGACGCGAGCGACCGTCTGGAGATGACGTGCGTCGAACGTCACGCGCACCGCGGTAACACTAGGCACTCCTAAACTACGCGCACGTTCGTCTCGATCATCGTCCCCACATACAACGAAGCCGACTCGCTCCCGCGTCTCGTTGAACGACTCGCGAAAGCGCTCGCCGATGCGAAGTGGGAACTCGTCGTCGTCGACGACGGATCGCCCGACGGCACGGCGCAGGTCGCGGATCGGCTCGGCCAGACGAATCCCGTGCGCGTCGTGCGACGGCCGGGCAAGGCCGGTCTCGCGTCGGCGGTCGTCGCGGGATTCGGCGCGGCGCGCGGTGACGCGCTGCTCGTCATGGACGCCGATCTCTCGCATCCGCCGGAGGTCGTGCCCGATCTCATGCGCACGCTCGAGGACGGCGCCGATCTCGCCGTGGGCAGCCGCTACGTCACGGGCGGCGGAATTGAGGACTGGCCGCTGAAACGGCGCGTGGTCTCGCGCGTTGCCTGTCTCATGGGCAACGTGCTCGTGCCGATCCACGACTCGACCTCGGGGTTCTTCGCCATGCGGCGGTCCGTCGTGGACGGGGTGAAGCTCAACCCGATCGGGTTCAAGATCGGCTTCGAGGTCATGGCGCGCGGCCGATACAAGAAGGCGGTCGAGGTGCCATATACGTTCCGCGACCGCGAGCTCGGCAAGTCCAAGTTCGGACAGCGCGAGATCGGCCAGTACCTCATCCAGCTCGGGCAGGTCGCACGCGATCGCGTGCTCGGCGTGATCCGGAACTGACCCGCACGCGCATCAAGGGAGTGATCGCCGACCGCTCAGAGCTCGCCTCGATCGTCGCGCGCGAGAGCGCCGAGACGATCGTCGGCGCCGCAGCAGGACGGCGCGTCGCGGCGACTCGCCGGCTCCTGAGCCCGGCCGCGCATCTCGTCGCGCGGCGCTTCGTCCAGTACGACCGTGTGCTCGGCGAGCGCGGGCCGCATCTCGGCGCGGCGTGGATCGCCGAGCGCGCGACCGGCGGCGTGATCGTCGACGGCGCCGATCGCGTGCCGCGCAGCGGACCACTTCTCGTCGTCGCGAACCATCCCGGCCTCGCCGACGCCGTCTCGCTCCTGGTAGCCCTGCGTCGCGATGACGCGTGGGTCGTCGCGGCGGACTTTCCGTTCCTGCGCGCGATGCGCGGCGCGAACCAGCGCTTCCTCTTCGTGCGCGATGGCTGCGCGGCGCGAGTCGTCGCGCTGCGCCACATCGCCTCGCGGCTGCGTCGTGGCGACGCGGTCCTGCTCTTCCCGGCGGGCGGGCTCGAGCCCGATCCGGCCGTCTCGCCGGTAGCGGCGATGAACGCGCTCGACGCGTGGTCGCGCAGTATCGAGAGCATCACCCGTCTCGCGGCCGGCACGCTCGTGCTGCCGGCTCTGGTGAGCGGCGTCGTGTCGCGCGCCGCCTTCGATCATCCGCTCTCGCGCCGGCGCACGCCGCAGCGCGAGCGCCAACGATTCGCGTCGATGCTGCAGCTCGCCTTCCCGCCGCTCCAGCGCGTGACCGTCGGCGTGCGCTTCGGCGCGCCACTGCGCTCGGGCGCCGGACTGCATGACGCCGCGCTCGCGTCGATGCGTGCCCTCATGAACCAGGCGTGAGGATCGCCCTCGCGACGGCGCTCGCGGCGCTCATCGCGACCGCGGTGGATCTGGGGATCCAGGAGATCGGACGGACGGTCCTCGCGGTCCCTGCTGACTTCGAGCCATATCACGGCACCGTCGCGCCGTACAC
>VBJD01000222.1 GCA_005887995.1 Chloroflexota bacterium | reverse complement strand
AGGTCGCCGATCACGTCGCCCATGAACTCCTCGGGCACCGTGACCTCGACCTTCATGATCGGCTCCTTGATGACCGGGCTGCCCCTCTGGACGGCGTCCTTGAGCGCGAGCGAGCCCGCGATCTTGAAGGCCATCTCGTTCGAGTCGACGTCGTGCTGCGAGCCGTCGATGACGGTCGCCTTGATGTCGACGACCGGGTAGCCGGCGATGACGCCGTTCTCCATCGCCTCGCGCATGCCCGCCTTGATGGCCTTTTCCCACTCCTTTGAAAGAGCGGACCCGCGGATGCCCCACTCGAACTCGAAGCCGGTGCCGCCCTCGAGCGGCTCGAACTGCGCGGTGACGTCGCCGTACATGCCCTTGCCGCCGGTCTGCCGCACCCAGCGCCCCTGCGACTTCACGGGCTTGGTGATGGCCTCGCGGTACGCGACCTGCGGGCGGCCGACGTTCGCGGCGACCTTGAACTCGCGGAACATGCGGTCGACGATGACCTCGAGGTGGAGCTCGCCCATGCCGGCGATGATCGTCTGCCCGGACTCCTCATCGGTGTGGACCCGGAACGTCGGATCCTCCTCCGCGAGGCGCGCGAGCGCGAGCGACATCTTCTCCTCGTCGGCCTTCGTCTTCGGCTCGACGGCGATCTGGATGACCGGCTCGGGGAACTTGATCGTCTCGAGGACGATCGGCTTGTCGGGGTCGGCGAGCGTGTCGCCGGTGAAGGTCTGCTTGAGGCCGACCGCCGCGGCGATGTCGCCCGCGGCGACCTGCTCGACGTCCTCCCGGTGGTTCGCGTGCATGAGCAGGATGCGGCCGATCCGCTCCTTGCGGTCCTTTGACGGGTTGAGGACGGCGTCACCTTGGCGGAGCACGCCCGAGTAGACGCGGAAGAACGCGAGCTTGCCGACGAACGGGTCGCTCGCGATCTTGAACGCAAGGGCGCTGAACGGCTCCTCGTCCATCGCGCGGCGCACGAGCGGCTCGCCCGTCTTCGGGTCGACGCCGTCGACCGGCGGGACGTCGAGCGGTGACGGCAGGTAGTTGACGACCGCGTCGAGCATCGGCTGGATGCCCTTGTTGCGCAGCGCGGCGCCGGTGAGCACCGGCACGACGCTGCCGGCGATCGTCGCCTTGCGCAGCGCGGCGCGGAGCTCCTCGGGGGTGATGTGGTGCTCCTCGAGGTAGCGATGGAGCAGCGCGTCGTCGGTCTCGACGACCTTCTCGACCATCGTCTCGCGCGCCTTCTCGGCCTCGTCCTTCATGTCCGCCGGGATCTCGCCGACGACCGGGTCGGCCGGCGTGTCGAGTGGCCAGGTGAGCGACTTCATCTCGATGAGGTCGATGACGCCCTTGAACTTGTCCTCGGCGCCGATCGGGAGCTGGATGACGATCGGGTTCGCGCCGAGGCGGTCGACGATCATCTCGACGCAGCGCTTGAAGTTCGCGCCGAGGCGGTCCTGCTTGTTGATGAAGCAGATCCGCGGGACGCGGTACTTGTCGGCCTGGCGCCAGACGGTCTCGGACTGCGGCTCGACGCCGGCGACGCCGTCGAACACGACGACCGCGCCGTCGAGCACGCGGAGCGAGCGCTCCACCTCGACGGTGAAATCCACGTGTCCGGGCGTGTCAATGATGTTGATGCGATGGTCGTTCCAGAAGCACGTCGTGGCCGCGGCGGTGATGGTGATGCCGCGCTCCTGCTCCTGGGGCATCCAGTCCATCGTCGCGGCGCCCTCGTGGACCTCGCCGATCTTGTAGATCTTCTTGGTGTAGAAGAGGATCCGCTCGGTCACGGTGGTCTTGCCCGCGTCGATGTGCGCGATGATCCCGATGTTGCGGTAGCGCTCGAGCGGGTACTCGCGCGGGACGATCTGGCCCTTCTGGGGCTTCTGCTCGACTGCCATTACCACTTGTAGTGGGAGAACGCCTTGTTGGCCTCGGCCATCTTGTGCGTCTCCTCCTTGCGACGGACGGCGCCGCCCGCGTTGTTCATCGCGTCGACGAGCTCGCCGGCGAGCCGGTCGGCCATCGACTTCCCCGGACGCTTGCGCGCGGCCTCGATGAGCCAGC
>VBJD01000162.1 GCA_005887995.1 Chloroflexota bacterium | reverse complement strand
CGGGGGGCGCGAGAGCGCCCCCCGCGACTGCATACACTCGCCTCGTGGCGCGGATCGGCTACGTGGGGCAGGGGAACAACCTCCGGCGCCTTCTCGCGAACTCGCCCGAGATCTCCGCGGCGTACTGGGAGCTCCGCAAGACGATCAACGAGAAAAGCCAGCTCTCGCCGCGCCTGCGCATCCTCTCGTTCCTCGCGTCTGACGTCGCGAACCGCTGCCGCTATTGACTGCACTCGCACACCGTGTCCGGCCGTGCGCTGGGCGTCACCGAAGAGATGGTCGATGCGATCGGCAGCGCTGAATCCAGTCCGCTCTTCACAGATGAGGAGAGGACGGTCATCGCCGCTGCGACCGAGCTCACGAAGACGGCGCGCCTCACGGAGTCGACGTACCAGCGCCTCCGCCGATTCTTCGACGAGCGTCAGCTGGTCGAACTCGTCGTGAACACCTCGATCGCGAACCTGAACAACCGCGTCACCGACGCGTTCCAGGCAGATGTCGAGCCGGACGAGTAGGTGAGCGCGGTGATCACGGGCGCGCACGCGATCGTGTACAGCACCGATCCAGACGCGGACCGTGCGTTCCTTCGTGATGTCCTCCGTCTGCCGAAGATCGACGTCGGCGGCGGTTGGCTCATCTTCGGCCTGCCACCCTCCGAGGTCGCCGTGCACCCCGCCGAGGAGAACGGCCGCCACGAGCTCTACTTCCTCGTCGACGACGTCCGCGCATTCATCGCGGCGATGCGCGAGCGCAAGATCGCCTGCAGTGCGGTCCACGCTGAGCGCTGGGGCCGCGTGACGAACGTGACGCTGCCGGGCGGCGGGACGATCGGCGTCTACGAACCGCTCCATGCCCGCCCGCCGGCGGCGCGAGTGACGAAGAAGCGTCGCTAATTACCTCCGCTCTGTGATGGCGATTGACGTACTGGTCGCGCCGATTTCCTAGCGTTTTCGCCCATGGCAAGCCTGAAGGGCCTTCTTCGCAGCGGCAGGACGATCTGGTTCGCAGCAGCCCTTGCCGTTGCGTGCTCGCCGGCGGCCGCGTCGACCACGTCCGAGGAGGTCATCATTGCTCCGTCGGAGTCCTCCGACAGCGCGCAGGACGCCTCGACGGGCGACGCACCGACCGACGTGCATTCCGCTGACCCGATAGCCGACGGGACCGCTGGCACGGCTGCGGCGGCCCCCGCGTCGTCCACGCAGGACCTCGTGACCGCCGAACAGGACGGCACTAGTCAGGTCGCGGTCGCCTCGAATGACGTCGTCCGCCCGGCCGGTGGCGCGCCCGCGACGACGGACAACTCGACTACGGCTGGCACGCTGAGCGGCCCGCAAGCTGCGGATGCGACGACGTCGGCGACCATCACGACGACCGTCGGCGTGAGTGCGGGTGGGGAAGCCACCGTCACCGCGAACGCGTCACCGAACGTCGCGTGCGCGATCACGGTGAGCGGCGCGGGCCGCGCGCCCGGCCTCGATGCGAAACAGACGGACACGACCGGCAAGGTGACCTGGACGTGGACGGTCGCCGCGGGAACGCCGACGTCGTCCTGGGCAGCCCGTGTCGAATGCTCACATTCGGAGTCGATCGACGTCGCGCCTACGACGACTGACCGCAGCGATGAGCCGGAGCGCACGCTGCAACGCGAGACGCGCGGTCCGCGCGAGGTCCACGAGAAAGATCTCGAGCGCCGCTCCGGCCCTCGCAACTAGCGGACGCGAAGCCGAACTGCGTTACCCGCGTTGCGCAAGAAATGTGGACGCGACCTCTTGCGCATGCGACCGCGCTTTGCTACAACACGCGCCTCGCTACAACACGCCCCTTGCGCGCAGCGAGAGAGAGGGAGGAGACATGGTCTTTACGCTCGCGATCGAGGTGACTTCGGCTTAGACGGATAGCCCTGCGTGCGCGCGTCGCCACGGGGAACCCGTGGCGTTTTTGTTTTTCCGCGAAATCCGACCAACAACCGCGAAGGGAGGAGACCGATGGGCCACAAATGCAGCGAAGATGCCTGCCAGAGCCACGCGATGCAGCGATCGCTGTATCGCCACGCGCTTCATGCGCTGCGAATGGCGTCGCGGTCGAGCTGCGCGTCGAACGAGGCGCGCGACCTCGCCGAACGCTGTGCCGAGATGCTGCGCGCCGCGCAGGCGGAGGAGGCGGCGTCGGTCATCGCAGGATGACCATGAACGCGGCGGCCGGGCCGTTCGGTCTCCGGCCGCCGCGCCTCTCAGCGATACCCTGCCCGGATCACTTGGCCGCTTTGATCGTGACGTTCCCATTCGGGATGGCGAAGGCGAAGCCACCGTCCGGGCTTGGCTCACCAGTCTGCGCACAGGAGCCGGTGTAGCCGAGGCCAACTCGGTCATTCGACGTTTGCTTTGCCGGATTTCCCGTGTCCTTCCAACCGGAGCCGAAGCTGCTGTTGACGGCGAAGGAGTCGACGAGGGATCCCGACGACGCCGTCACCTGCGACCACAGGTACGCGAACCACGCGCCGGCCGGCGGCTTCGCCTGGTCAGCATCGATCGCGAGACAGGTCGGGGTCGAGGCCACCTCACCCTGCGGGCGGCACTGGTTGTCTGGGATCTTGAAGTTGACTGAGCCGCCCGCCACGACCGCTCCGGCCGCGCTCGCCTGCGTCTCCGCCGTGATCGCGAAGTTCACCCAATAGGTGAGCGGCCCGTCCGGACAAGCGACCTGGAAGCGGCCGCTACCGGCGACGAAGCCGCCGACCGCCGCCGCCGACGCGGCGCCGCCGATCGCCGAGAGCAGCGGCGTCTGCGAGAGCGCACAGCTGACGCCCGCGGGGTAGAGCGCCATTCCCTGGACCGCGTCGACCAGCCCCGCAAGCGTGTCCTCGTCGACTTGAGCGCTGATGTTCGTGCCGTTGTTGCACGTAAGGGTCACGAGCGTGAGACCCGTACCCGCGACCGGAAGTGCCGTCCCTAGCATGAGCATGGCGACCGACACGAGCGTCAAGATGAACCGCCGCATACGTCTCTACCCCCAGGGTTGCGAGGCATCGTCGTCATCGACCGATGCACACAACGTCTCAACGTTCTTTCTGCTGAGGTCATGTTGCGATCGCATCGTGCGCCTCGTTGAGATGCGCGGTTAGCCGTCGCGCGGCTATCGGTTAGGGAGCGGGAAGTCGCTCTCAGCCGGCGTCTGGTCGGTAACGCGATAGAGCAGCCACTCACCGGGCACGCCTTTTAGGGCGGTCCGCCCGCGCTCGGCGAACTCCACCGGCGAGCCCAGCATCACATCCTTGACCGCTTGCGAGACGAGGATCTCGCCGGCGCCGCCGAGATCCTTGATCCGCGCGCCGACGAAGACCGCGATGCCGCCAACCTTTCCGGCGACGACCTCGCACTCACCGATGTGGATACCCGCTCGGATGTCGACGCCGACCTCACGTTTCACCCGGTCGCGGATCGATCGCACGCACGCGACGGCTCGTGTCGGCGTGTCGATGGTGGCGTAGAAGCCGTCGCCGGCGGTATCGACCTCCATCCCACCGAAGCGCCGCAGCTGCTCGCGGACGATCTGATGGTGGCGCTCAAAGAGATCCTTCCACCCGCGCTCGCCTCTGCCCGTCGCGGTCGCGGTGCTCCGCACGATGTCGGTGAAGAGCACCGTCGCCAGGAAGCGCTCGAGACCGGGCCGCCCGTCGGTCCCATCTGGAGCGCGAGCCTCATAGATGTGCATCGTCTGGCCGTCGGGAAGGCGCGACACCCCAAGATCGCGCAGGGGCACCTTGGTCGTGCGCAGGAGTGCGGCGACGGCCTCGCTGACCAAGACCTGCCCTGGCAGGGCGCGGCGCGTCAAGCGTGAGGCAACGACCGGCGCCGCCCCTGCGTGTCCACCGCCATGGCGGATGGTCTGGCCCGCGTCGATGCCAAACGAGACGGGCAACCCGAGATCGGGATGCGTTCGGTTGTACCTCGCGATTCCGTCCGCGATCGCGACCGTCGTTCGCACGGCCTCTGGCACCGACGAGAAGACGAAATAGAACGTGTCCGCCGTCTGCTCTGCCACGACGCCTCGCTTCGGAAGCGCCGCGTGCACGATCCGAGCGTATGCACGGAGGATCTTGGCCGACCCTTCGTCGCCGCGTTCCTCAACGATGCGGCCATAGCCGCGGATATCGGAGAAGACGTGGGCTCTCGTCATCTGTGGCACGCGGGCATTCTCCGATACCGTCAGGCTACCGTGGGCTGGCGACTGGAATCCTGAGTCCTCGCGCGGCGGCGAGCATTCGGTCGTCGTAGCTGACGAGCATCGTTAGGTCGCTGCCGAGACGCTGCGCGGCCGCCAAGTGGATCGCATCGAGACTCCGTAGGTTCTCGCCCGGGAGGACCGCTGCCGTATCGAGCAATTGATCGTCGATGCGCACGAGTTCGGTCCGTTCGACAACTTCATGCGCTCGGTCGACAGCGGCCCGTCCCTGGTTTCGGACCGCTCTGACCACCTCCACGCGCGCCAGCGCGCACGACGCCCGCGCCTTCCGTCGCCGGATGAAAGCGCGAAGCGCCGCGGATTCGGGTTCTCGCACGACGAGCTTCACCAAGGCCGATGAGTCGAGATAGACGCGCCGGGTCAGCGCTCATCCTTTCGGATTGCCGCAAGCTCGGCACTTGGCAGCCTTACGCCGCGGCGCGGCTCGAGTGGAGCTCCGAGGTCGAGCAGATCGCCTGAAGCTGGCGACAACTGGCCGCTCTCAAGAAGGGCATCGGCGGGACTCGAGCGGGGGAGCGGAACGAGTCGAGCCACCGGCCGACCGTGGTCGGTCACCTCGATAAGGTCCCCGCGCTCCACCTCGCGCAGATAGCGACTGGCCTGTTGCCGCAATTCGCGGACGCCAATCGACCTCATGTGCTATCTATAGCACATCATGGATGGCCCCTCAGACGGGGCCGTCTCGGTCCCTCGAAGGCGAGACTTGCATCCTTCGTCCATTTGCGGAATGGCTTCGAGTTCTAGTCGGTCGTCTCGACCGGCGACATTGTGATGTAGCGCATTGAGCGAATATTGAGCGTGCACGCCGGTGCCCGCCGCCAATTTCGGGGCACGGAAAATGCCGCCATACGACGGCGAGCACGTGTCTGCGGAAGCATTCCATCTGTGGGAGAGGTGGGAACCATGTTGCGCGTTTCTCACTCCACCGAATGGTGGCAAGTCTCTTTGGCTGTTATCGCCGCGGCGCTGATAGCGACGGCCTGCCAGGCCACCGGGATGGGCTGGATTCCGAGCGCATCACTCACCGATCCCTCGGCGAAGGCGAGCTTCGGATTTGTGTACGACGACGCGACGCAGACGTTCTCCGGCTCCTACCACGACCATGCGCTCGGGGTCGACTTCAAGGGCACCGGTGTACTCAAGGCTGGTCCGCCGCCGGCTGGTGTGAGTGCCAAAGGGGGATGCCTCTTCGGAGATCCCGACTACGAGTCCCAAAACGCGGCCCGACCCGGCTCGGGAAGCCTCTCCCTGACCGTGTGTGATCTAGACGGCTTCGGCGCCGTCGATTTCATCCTGATCAACGTGACCAGCGGACCCTACATGGATTACTTCAACTCGGGAGTTCCCTCGGGCAACATCACGGTCACATCGCGATAGCGCTACCGAAGACGGGCGACCGGCAGTCGCGAGTTCCTCCTCGAAATCGGCTGCCACTTGCGTCTTGACACGCCGAATGCACCATCCGATTATCTACAGGAATGAAGATTTCACGTGATTCAGGGCAGGAGTGGCAAGATCTTCTCGGCTCGGACTACGTCGATCCGCGCGATCTGAAGCCTTCCAGCCCCATCCGGGACTTCGTCGTCGTCCACTTGCAGGAGCTCCGTGACAAAGGCCGCAGCGAACGCACTGTTCCGCGGTATGCGGCCTATCTCGCGGACTTCGTGCGCTTTATGGAAGGCGACGGCAAACGTGCGCGGGCGCGCGTCTCCGACATCGATATCCGTTCGCTCAAGGCATTTGCCAGCCACCTGACGCGCCGCGGCGTGCAGAACGGTCGGTACGGCGGGCGCGCGACGATCGGGGCGGCCACGAAGAACCTCCACCTCATCGCGCTGCGCGGGCTCCTCAAGTTCGGTGTGCTGCTCGATCTCGCTGTGCCTGGCCCTGAGAAGGTCGAGCTCGCCAAGGCCGTGCAGCCGAGCCCAGACGCGCGCCACCTTGCCGAGGACCGCGTCGAGCGTCTTCTGAGGGCGTGCGAGACCGCTACCGATAAGGGTGTCCGCGCGCGAGCGCTACTCGAGTTCCTCCTCGCGACCGGCTGCCGGATCAGCGAGGCCGTCGGACTCGATCGTCGGCAGCTCGAGCTCACCAGGGGCGCACGGACGCCGAACGATGACGGCGTGCGCATCGCCGAGGAGGTCACCGTCTTCGGCAAGGGCAGCCGCTATCGCCGCGTGTATCTCCATCGACGGGCTCGCGAGTGGCTCATGAAGTACCTCGCTACGCGCAAGGACAACGACAAGGCGCTCTTCGTGACGCAGAAGAAGTCCGCGGATGGCTCGTACCGCATGAGCGTGTGGACGGCGGAACAGATCGTGCGCGACGCGGCGAAGCGAGCCGGCCTTTCTGAAGACGTCTCCCCGCACTGGCTTCGTCACGCGGCGATCACGTTCTGGGCGAAGGGCGACCTCACCTCGGCGCAGCGACTTGCCGGCCATCGGCAGATCGCGACGACGCAGCGATATCTCGGCAGCTCCGACGCGGAGCTCAAGGCGTTCTACAAGCGCCACGTCGAGGGTCGCGCGACATGACCCGTAAGACGCGTGAGGCCGCCATCTTCGTCTACCGCGGCGATAAGTTCCTGATCACGCATCGCACGAGCGATGGCATCTGGAGTGTCGTTGCCGGCCAGATCGAGGACGGCGAGTCATTCGCCGACGGCGCGGCGCGCGAGCTCATGGAGGAGGCGGTGCTCGAGGCGCCGCTCCTTGATCTCGAACTCACGCAGGCCTACGAAGTCGAGCCGCGCTTTCGCCACCTGTATGCACCCGGTGAATACAACGTGACGGTCGCGAGCTACGTGGTCGAAGCGCCCGCGGGCTGGGAGCCGACTCTCAACCACGAGCACTCCGAGTACCGCTGGTGTTCGGTCGCGGACGCGATCGAGCTCGCGCATTGGCCTGAACTCAAGGAGGGCATCCGCACCGTCGCGCGCCGGCTGGGTCTTCCCTACTAGAACAGTTCTTGGAGCGTGCCGCGACCTCAGCCAGCGAGCCGGACAAAAAGTGAAGGCAGCCCCACTTTCGTGGTTCCGCCTTCGCGCTCCTTCTCAGCACGAGGCATGCCAACCTGGGCAGCGAGCTCGCCAACTCCTCCACCGTCCCACCCACCATACGCACGTTCGCGTGGTGCCGAAGGCCGCCGCGCCCAGGCATCACCGCTGCAGTTTGCTGAAGTGGAGGTGCGCTATGGCCGACGAACTCTGCGGGCACTGCGACACGCTCATCACCGATCGTTCCACAGTCGTCGAGCGAGACGACAGGATCTTCTGCTGCAACAACTGCGCGACCGCGTACATGCGCGCGCAGGAAGCGCCGGACGAGACGCGAGCCGCGCGCTAGGGCGGAACTGACTGGCTAGCGGCGGAAGACGGGTACCGGGTCGACCTCGTTGCCCGACGGCAACGCGACGGCCGACGCGATGACCTGCGCCCTGACATTCGCGTCGTAGAAGGTCTTCCACGATGACGGACCGTCAGTCAGCGTCGTGAAGAGCGCCTGGCCCGTGCCGACGAGGTCGCCATCCTTCACGAGGAGCTTCACGTCCTTGTCGAGCGCGCCGGGGCGGATCTTGAGCTCGCGATCGGACGAGCGGACGAAGATGTACGGGAACTGCGGAAGGTCGGGATCATCGATGCCGCTCCGCGGCGCGCCGTCGACGAGTTGATAGAGCACGATCGCCACGCGGCCCGCGATCGGTGACGTGAAGGTGTAACCCGCGGGCATCGTGAGCGCGGCGAGCCGCAGATTCTGGTCCTGATACGCGGTCACGCCGAGCGTGGGCACGGGCGTCGGGCTCGGCCGCGGCGTCGGCGATGGCTGCGGCGTCGCCGACGTTGCTGCGACTGAGGTCGCTCGCGCGGTCGCGCCGGAGATTGGTGCGAGCGTCGCGGCGGCAGTGGCGCGACTCGCGACGACGGTGTTGCTCGGCAGCGTCATCGCGCTCACCCAGAAGCCGGCGCTGAGGACGATGAGACCGATCCCGATGCCGAGGGTCGCGCTGCCGAATGTCAGTCCGAGGTCGCGAACGTCATCGTCGCGCCGCACCTACGCGGCCACCGGGCCCGCGATCTCCTCGAGCGAACGTCCCTTGGTCTCCTCCGCGAGTGCGAACACCGCGAGCGCGGTCAATACGAGGAGCGCCATGAACATGGCGAACACGCCTGTCTGCCCGAGGCTCGGTACGAGCACCGGTGTAAGGAACGGTCCGATGATGCCGCCGATACGCCCAACCGCCGCCGCGACGCCTGCCCCGGTCGCTCTGATCGCCGTCGGATACAGCTCCGGGGAGAGCGAATAGACCACGCCCCAGGCGCCGAGGTTGAAGAACGAGAGAAACGACGCGTAGATGAACGTGTCCGTTCCGGTGCCGGAGTTGCCGAAGAGGAACGCGGATGCGGCCGAGCCAAGGAGGTACGCGATCAGCGTCGGCTTGCGGCCCCATCGTTCCACAAGCCAGGCCGCGCTGAAGTAGCCGGGCACCTGGGCGATCGTCGAGAGGAAAAAGAACTCGTTGCTCCGCACGTCAGTCAGTCCGCGCGCGACGAGCAGCGACGGCACGTAGAGGAAGATGCCGTAGTACGTGAGCGTGATGCCGAACCACAGGATCCAGAGCATCACCGTCCGCCTCACGTACCGCGGCGCGAAGAGATCCGCGATGCGCGCGCGTCCGGCGCGCGGCGGGGCGACGGCGCGCGCGAGGGTGAGCATCGCTCCCCCACCCGCGCGTTCGACGCGGCGCACGACGGCATCCGCCTCCGCGGCATCGCCGCGCTCCGCGAGGTAGCGCGGTGACTCAGGGAGGGCGGTGCGCAGGTACGCCGCGTACAGCGCCGGCAGCGCGCCGACAACGAAGGCCCAGCGCCAGCCGTACGCGGACACGACGGTGATCGCGATGATCCCCGCGAGGATCGTCCCGTACGCCCAGAACGACTCGAGGAGCACGATCATCCGGCCGCGCTGTGCGCGCGGCGAGAACTCCGAGACGAGCGTCGCCGCGACGGGCAGCTCGCCGCCGAGGCCAAGGCCCGCGAGGACGCGTGCGAGGAGCAGCGTCTCGTACGTTGGCGCCGCCGCAGAGAGCACCGCGCCGACCGAGAACACGACGAGCGTCGCCGAGAACACGACGCGGCGTCCGTAGCGGTCGGCGAGGCGGCCCGAGATCGCCGCGCCGAGGAACATGCCGACGAAGCCCGCGCTCGCGACGAGACCGGTGCGCGTCGGATCGAGCGCGAACTCGCGCGTGATCGGCCCGAGCAGGAAGCCGATGAGCAGTACGTCCATCGCGTCGAACATCCAGCCGATGCCAGCGATGACGAGCAGCCGCCAGTGGAAGCTGTTGAGCGGGATACGGTCGAGACGATCTACGAACGATTCGCCGGCCGGCGGCGTCGCGGCGCCGCCAAGCGTGAGCGTCACACGCAGCCCTCCGCGACGAGCAGCTCCGCGTTCAGGACGGATGCGCCCGCCGCGCCACGAATGGTGTTGTGTCCGAGCACGACGAATTTCGTACCGAGCACCGGATCCTCGCGGATGCGTCCGACCGTCGAGGCCATGCCCTTTTCGGTGTCGCGGTCGAGGATCGGCTGGGGGCGGTCGTTCTCCTCGCGGACGACGATCGGCCGGTCGGGCGCGGACGGCAGCTTCAACTCCTGCGGCCTGCCACGGAATGAACGGAACGATCGTTTGACGTCGTCGATGCCCGGCGCGCCGCGCAGCGTGAGGCTGACCGTTTCGGTGTGGCCGTCGCGCACCATCACGCGGTTGCAATGCACCGACATAGGGATGCCGGCGGGCGCGAACGCGGTGCCGTCCCAGCCGCCGAGGAACTTGTTCGTCTCCGCGACGACCTTCTCCTCCTCGCCACCGATGTATGGGACGACGTTGTCGAGCGCGTCGAGTGACGACACGCCGGGGTAGCTCGCACCAGACAGCGCCTGCATGGTGGACACAACGGCGCGCTCGATGCCGAAGTCGCGATGGAGCGGCGCGAGGGCGAGCGCGAGGTGGATCGCAGTGCAGTTGCCATTCGCCACGATCGAGCCCTTCCAGCCGCGCTGACGCCGCTGCTGCTCGAGAGCGTTCGCGTGCCCCGGGTTTACCTCCGCGAGGATGAGCGGCACATCGGCGTCCATGCGATGCGGTGACGCGTTCGTGAAGACGTGATGGCCGGTCTTCGCGAGGTCGGTCTCGTGGTCGGCGGCCACCTCCGTCGGGAGCGCGCTGAAGCAGATATCGGCATCAAGGCGTCCATCGGTCGGCTCGACCGTCATGTCGCTGATGCTGTCCGGCATATCCGCCGGGAGCAGCCAATGCGCGACTTCGCCGTAGCGCTTGCCGACGGACCGGTCGGAGCCGGTGAGCGCGACGACCTCGAACCATGGGTGGTTCGCGAGCAGGCTGATGAAGCGCTGCCCGACCGTGCCGGTCGCCCCGAGGACGGCGACCTTGCGCTTTCTCACACCGTAAGTGTCGCGCAACGGGAA
Organism: Chloroflexota bacterium; assembly: GCA_005887995.1. Classification (GTDB taxonomy): domain Bacteria; phylum Chloroflexota; class Limnocylindria; order P2-11E; family P2-11E; genus CF-39. The sequence continues at coordinate 1,117 of VBJD01000162.1, read as the reverse complement.
TAACTCGGCGCGTTGCGCGTTGAGGAGGCACGATGCAGATCGGGATCGACAGCTTCGCTCTCGCCTATGACGACGCGCAGGTAGGGCTCACACCGGCCGATCACATGCGCAATCTCATCGACCAGATCGCATACGCCGACGAAGTCGGACTCGACGTGTTCGGCGTCGGCGAGCACCACCGCAAGGAGTTCCTCGACGAGGCGCCCGCGGTGATCCTCGGCGCGGCGGCCGCTCGCACGAAGCGCATCCATCTCACGAGCGCCGTCGCCGTCCTGAGCGCTGTCGACCCGGTGCGGCTATTCCAACAGTTCGCCACGCTCGATCTCATCTCGCAAGGCCGCGCGGAGATGGTCGTCGGGCGCGGGTCATTCATCGACGCGTTCCCGCTCTTCGGCCTCGATCTGGGCGACTACGACGCGCTGTTCGCCGAGAAGCTCGAGCTTCTGCTCACGCTCCGCGACGAGGAGCATCCGCAGTGGTCCGGGCAGCACCGGCCTCCGCTCACGGGCCAGGGCGTGTACCCGCGCCCGTTCCAGGAGCGGCTGCCGATCTGGGTCGGCGTCGGCGGCACGCCCGAGTCGTTCGTGCGCGCGGGGCTGCTCGGGCTGCCCCTGATGGTCGCGATCATCGGCGGACAGACGCATCGCTTCCGCCCGCTCGTCGATCTGTATCGCGAGGCTGGCCGGCGCGCCGGTCACTCTCCGGAGCAGCTGACGGTGGGCATGCACTCGCTCGGCTACGTCGCGGACACGACGAAGGAAGCCGTCGAGGACTTCTATCCCGGGTTCGCGCGGGTCATGACCGATATCGGCAAGGAGCGGGGTTGGGCGCCGATGACGCGCGGGCAGTTCGACGCGCAGTTGGGGCCGAAGAGCGCGTGGCTGCTCGGCGACGCCGACGAGGTCGCCGAAAAGATCCTCCGCCACAGCGAGGCGCTCGGTGGCATCACGCGCGTGACGTTCCAGATGAACGCCGCCTCGGTCCCGCACGCGAAGCTCATGCACGCGACCGAGCTGCTCGGCGCGAAGGTCGCGCCCATCCTGCGCAAGGAACGCTCGCCCGCTCTCGCCTGAGCGAGCACGCCGATCAGGCGGCGTGGAACTCCTCATGGATAGCT
>VBJD01000207.1 GCA_005887995.1 Chloroflexota bacterium | reverse complement strand
TCGGTATCCACGTCGATCCGTGCGGCGACGGCGTCGTAGTGCGGCGCGAGATCGTCGATCCCTGCGGCGCGCCACTCCTCTTGGACCGCAGCCGGGATGCGGAGCGAGGTGTTCCAGTTCACGATCGTGCCGCCGCCCAGCGCGGATCCCGCGAGGAGCGCGATCGCGCGATCGGTCGTCGTCGCGACGCCGCGATCGACGAAGAGCGCTGCGTAGCCTGCGAGCTCGCGCCCATCGAACTCGTCCTCGAACCGCGGTGTCGCGCGCTCGAGGACGACGACGCGCTTGCCGGCGCGCGACAGCTCCGCGGCGATGACCCCGCCGCCCGCGCCGGAGCCGATGACGCACACGTCGGCATCCAGCGTCTCGCCCGCGCGTGGCAACCGCACTGTCACGGACTTGGGCGCGGGGGCATCGAGCGCACCACGCACGTAACCCGACGCCGCGGCGTACGGCGATCCGTCGACGCCGTATGTGTAGAGGAGCGTCAGTCGCTTCATGACCTGGAACGCCTTGCGCTTGAGTGGGATCGGGCTCGTCGCCCAGCGCTTGAGATAGCGCTCGCGCTCAGGTTGCGTCAGTACGGAGAAGCGGATGGGACGCCCGGTGAGCGCGAAGTTGAGGACGGGCGATTCGACGGTGTCGAGGAGCTGATTGAGCTCGGCGACGAGCGCGGGCCGGCCGAGTGCCTCGACCTCTGAGCGCAGAACTCGGGGTACGCCGAGCGCTGACGCGGAAGGGAGCGAGGCGTCACCCGAGACGAAGGTGTCGCAGATCGCCGCGAGGGCGCGTTCGCGATCGGCCACTACGCGCCGGGCGGTCGGTACTGGACCTTCTTCGCTCTACGAAGCGCCTCGAGTGTGTCCTCCACCGTGAGGAGGACCGTCGTCTCGAGCGAGCTCAGCGCTGCGCCGCCACTGATCGCGAGCGCGACCGCGGCCATCGACACGTTGTCCGGTGCCTCCCAGAGCGTGTAACCGTCGTGCGAGCCGAAGCCGTACCAGAACCCCTGTAGCTTTCCACCGACGGATTCGATGTACGAGCGCGCCGCCGTGCGGCGATCCTCAGGATTGCCGATGAGCCGCGCCCAAGTTGCTGGCGTGTAGCTGAATTTGGATAGATAGAGCGGCATCGCTTCCTCCCCATGCATGAGTCAGGGCGGAAGTATGCGGCGGTGTGGAAATCAGGAGCGCCGGCGGACCGTGACGCCGTCATCGAATCTCGGGGGCTCCGGTTGGCGGAACGGCCGACCTCCCCTAGCGCCAGAGAGTCACGATGCTTGCCACGATGATTTCGACGATCAAGTCGTGAATACTCTGCAAGATCCAAACTGCCCACGGCCGCCGCTCGAAGGCCACCTGCGCCGCTTTGAACGTTGCGCCGAAGCCGAGCCATACGAGCGCACCGAGCGAGATCGCGTCAATGATCGACGCGGCGCCGAGACTTAGCGACAGAACTGCGATCACCCACGCGTTGACCAGGCCTACGACAACGCCAGTCGCCCCCTGGATCGGTCCAGGCCGCACCGGGCTGGCGCCGAGCATCTGACTCTGACGGTCCCCGACACCAAGGACCCCGTAATAGACAATCCCGATGGCTACAGCGGCGATCGCCGCGACAAGGATCGCCAGATAGTTGACACCAAAATTCACGGTCATAGAAACGAGCCGAGGACGACGGCATAAGCAGCGAACACTGGTTCCCTCCCCAACACGCTCCGAGGAACGACCACGTTAGTCCCGCGAGTCAAGCGCGCAGTTGCGCTTTCCGCAAGCCCGATCGTGGCTCCGAGTGGCACGCGAGATGGACGGCTAACGTATCGGGGCAGACATGTCGGACGAGGTCGCGAGCCACCTCAGCGGAATCATCCACTCGATGGGCGGGTTCCTGGCCGCGATCATGGACCCCGAGCTCCGCCGCCATGCCGCCGATCCGGCGGCCTCCAACTTCATCGCCGGCAACCCCCAAGAGCTGGCCTCGCCCGAGTACGTACGTGCCCTGCAGCGCCTGGCCGAACCAAAGGACAAGGACTGGTTCGGGTACAAGATGTCCCACCGCCCGGCGCTGGTCGCGGCGGCTGAAGGATTGAGCAAGGAGCTCGGGCTGAGCTTCGACCCCGATGACATCCTGCTCACACGCGGCGCGCACGGCGGCCTCGCTGCCGCATTGAACGTCGTGGTGGATCCAGGCGACGAGGTGATCTTCATATCGCCGCCGTGGTTCTTCTATGAGGCCCTCATCCTCGGCGCGCGCGGGAAACCGGTGAAGCTACGCGTGACGCCGCGCGGCTTCGACCTCGATGTCGATGCGATCGCGCGTGCGATCACCCCCCGGACCCGCGCGGTGCTGATCAACACCCCGCATAACCCGACCGGGCGCATCTTCGGGGAGGACACGCTCCGTGCGCTGGCGGCAGTGCTGACGGATGCTTCGGCGCGCAACGGTCGTCCGATCTACCTCATCTCCGACGAGGCGTACAGCCGCATCCTCTTCGACGGTAACCGGATGATCACGCCAGGCGCCTTTTACGCGCGCAGCTTCCTGATCCACACCTACAGCAAGAGCACACTTGCCCCAGGACAACGCCTCGGCTACGTCGCGCTCCCGCCCGGGATGCCCGGCCGCGAACCGTTGCGGCAGGCCTTCATGGTCGCGGGACTCGCGACGGGCAACATGCTTCCCGACGCGGTCATGCAGTACGCACTTCCCGAGATCGACATCATGTCGATCGACCTCGACCACCTGCAGCGCAAACGCGACCGGATGGTCCGCGCACTCAACGAGATGGGCTACGAGGTGGGGTCGCCGCAGGCCACCTTCTACTTGCTACCGAAGTCACCGATCGAGGACGACACGCGCTTCGCCCGCACTCTCGCAGCGCAGAAGGTCCTCGTCCTGCCCGGGACGGCGGTGGACATGCCCGGATACTTCCGGATCTCCCTCACGGCCACCGACGCGATGATCGATCGGGCGTTGCCGGTCTTCGCGGAGGTCCTAGCGAGTCTCGCTGCTGGGGTTGCTCGTTAGCTCGAGGAACTCAGTTGCGTCCGGACACAAAGAGACCGCGCCTCGAGCGCGGTCCTCTGAGCGGGAGACGGGTCTCGAACCCGCGGCCTCGACCTTGGCAAGGTCGCGCTCTACCAACTGAGCCACTCCCG